>DYDC01000153.1 GCA_020718125.1 Methylacidiphilum sp.
GATTTACGGCTTTCCTTGGAAGCTCAGAATGAACGGGCCAGCGAGACGGACGGCGGGTTGCAAACCGAAAGACACCCACTGCCACCCCCAAAGCAGGTATTGCGCACTTCCCAGGAAACGTGGTGCGGGCGGCAGGACTTGAACCTGCAAGCCTTGCGGCGTCCCGCCCTAAACGGGATGCGTCTGCCATTCCGCCACGCCCGCGCCGTCTTTGCGAACCGCCAAGGGCCTGAAAAATGGTGGGCGCGCTCGGATTCGAACCGAGGACCCAGTGATTAAGAGTCACTTGCTCTAGCCAGCTGAGCTACGCGCCCACGAAAAAACCGCGCCACCCTAGTGACCGACGCCCGCACTGTCAAGACGGACTCTGCCCTTGACAGTTCGCAGCGATTTCCTATTGTGGACGCGCCGCGCGCGATGATGGCGCGACATGCAAAATCATTTTCCGACCACCAACGCCAACGCCGCGCACATGAAAAAACACTTCGGCACCCTCGCCCGCGCGGCCATCAGCCTCGGCATCCTCGCCTACATCCTCGACAACATCTTCAAAAAGGAAAGCCCGGAGCATCCCTGGACCGAGGGCGCGGCCAAACTCTGGAGCATCCTCCTCTCGCTCGACCCGCTCTGGTTCGGGGGGTCGCTCGCGCTCTTCGGGCTGATCTGTTTCGTCAACATCATCCGCTGGCAGATCATCCTGCGGGTGCAGCACATTGACCTGACGCTCTGGCGCGCGGCGGAGCTTTTCTTCATCGGCCACTTTTTCAACGCGTTCATGCTCGGCGGCACCGGCGGCGATGTGGTCAAGGCCTACTACGCGGCGCAGGAGACCCACCACAAGAAGGCCGAGGCGGTCATGACGGTCATCATTGACCGGCTCGTCGGCCTGGTTGGCATGTTCACGGTGGCCTCGCTGATGATGCTGCTGAACATCCGCCTGCTGTTCACCAACGACCGGTTGCGCCCGATGGCCGTGACGGTCGTGGCGGTCCTCGGCTTCCTGATCTTCTGCCTGTTCATCGGCTTCTGGCCCGGTCTGGGAACATTCCTGCACCACTGGCGCGAACGGCTGTTCCACGGCACGACGTTCATGCGCAGCATGGAAAGGCTTGTCAGCTCCTCCCGGCTGCAGCGATGGCGCGAGCGGTTCGCCTCGGCCCGCAACAGCATCAAGAAGATGATCGGCGCCTACCAGGCCTACGCGAGCCACAAGCCCGCGCTGGTGCAGACGTTCCTGCTCTCGCTCGTCACGCACATCTCCCTGATCTTCAGCGTGCTCTGCCTGGGCGAGAGCCTGAATATCATCGTGAACCGGCAGTTCTATTTCCTGATGGTGCCGGCCATCATGTGCATCGCGGCCATCCCGATCACCATCAGCGGGCTGGGCCTGCGCGAGGCGCTGTTTGTCGCCGCGTTTGGCGTCGGCGGTGTCTCGCAGGACAAGGCGCTGCTGCTCTCGTTGCTTACGTTCGCCACGATGCTGATCTACAGCGTCGTCGGCGGCGTCATCTACCTGTTCTTCGAGCGCACCCACCCCAGCGCGAAGGAGATCGAGGCGCAGGAGGATTGAGGCCGCCGCGGAGCACGCCTCGCCACGTCGCGCGTGCCACCGCCATCGCATCGGCCCGACCTGTCCTTGTCCGCTTTCCCACGCCACGATATAGTCCGAGGCCGTGAGCACCGACCGCCTGACCGCCCTTGAAATCGTCCGCACGCTGCGCGCGGCGGGCCACACGGCGTTCTTCGCCGGCGGGTGCGTGCGGGACATGCTCCGCGGCGTGCCGCCCCATGACTACGACGTGGCCACCAGCGCGACACCGGAGCAGGCGCGCGCGTTGTTTCCCAGGACGCTGGAGGTTGGGGCGCAGTTCGGCGTCGTGCTGGTGCTGGCGGGCAACGGACAATTCGAGGTCGCCACGTTCCGCAGCGACGACGCCTATGTGGACGGGCGGCGGCCGGTGTCGGTCACCTTCTCGACGCCCGAAGCCGACGCCCAGCGGCGGGACTTCACCGTCAACGGCCTGTTCTACGATCCCATCGAGGAGCGCGTGCTGGATTTCGTGGCCGGGCGCGAAGACATCGAGCGCCGCGTCATCCGCTCCATCGGCGATCCGGCGGCGCGGTTCACGGAGGACAAGCTGCGGATGCTGCGCGCGGTCCGGTTTGCGAGCAGTCTGGGCTACACGATCGAGCCGGCGACGTTTCGTGTCATCCAGCAGATGGCGCCGCAGATCAGCGTGGTCAGTGCTGAACGCATCCGGGAGGAGTTGGTCCGGATATTCACGCAGCCCAACGCCGGCCGCGGGCTGCGATTGCTGGATGAAAGCGGCCTGCTCGCTGTGGCGCTGCCGGAAGTGGCCGCCATGAAGGGCGTCGAGCAACCGCCGCAGTTTCATCCCGAGGGCGATGTGTTCGCGCACACCTGCCTGATGATGGACGCGCTGCGGGAGCCGTCGTTGACGCTGGCGTTTGCCGTGTTGCTGCACGATGTCGGCAAACCGCCGACGTTCCAGCGCGCGCCGGACCGCATCCGGTTCAACGAGCACGACGTGGTCGGCGCGCGGATGGCGGGGGAGATTTTGGGGCGGCTGCGGTTTTCCAATGACGACCGGGAGCGGATCGTGGCGTGTGTGGCCAATCACATGCGGTTCCGCCATGCGACGGAGATGCGGAAGGGGAAGCTCAAGAACCTCCTGTCGCGCCCGACGTTCGCGGACGAACTGGAGCTGCACCGGCTCGACTGCATCGGCAGCCACGCGGACCTGAGCAATCACGTGTTCCTGCAACAGGCGCAGGCGGCGATGCCGCCGGAGGTGAGCGCGCCGCCTCCATTGATCACCGGTGATGACTTGCTGGCGCTCGGCATGACCGGCGGGCCGGCAATGGGGACGGTGCTGCGGGAAGCGCGCGAGCTGCAACTCGAAGAGAAGCTTCGCACCCGTGACGAGGCGATGGCTTGGGCGCGCGAGCGGATGGGCGGAGCCGCTCAGCGCAGGTCCACGAAATAGGACCGGCAGGCGCGGTCAATCAGTTCCGGCGTCAGCGCGGACCGCACGTCGAGGTAGCGCGCGATGTCGAGGATCTGGTCGGGCAGGTCGCGGGGATGCACGGCGCGCAGCGGCCGTTCCATTTTCGTGTAATGCTCGCGAATCATGTAGTCGTAGCCGGCGTCATCGAACTGGACCTGCCGGCTTTGGCAGGCGCGGACCATGATCTCGCGGAATTGCTCCGGGGTGGGATCGCCCACGGCGATCTTGTGGCGGATACGCCGGAGGAACGCCTCGTCCACGAGGTCCCTGGGCGCGAGGTTGGTCGAGAAGATGACCAGCACGTCGAAGGGCACCTCGATCTTTTTGCCCTCCATGAGCGCCAGGTAATCCACGCGCCGCTCCAGCGGCAGCACCCAGCGGTTGAGCATCTCGCGCGGATGCACCCGCTGCCGGCCAAAGTCGTCAATCAGGAACGCGCCGCCGTTGGCCTTCATTTGCAGGGGCGCCTCGTGGGTCCGGCTCACCGGGTCGTAGAGCAGCTCCAGCATGTCGAGCGTCAGTTCGCCGCCGACGATGATGGTCGGCCGCCGGCACCTCACCCAGCGCAGGTCTGTTCCGCCAGCCGAATACGCCGCTTCCCGCGGGCTTTTGTCTTCGCGGCCCGCCGCCTGGTGCGTCACGGGGTCATACACGCGGATGACTTCGCGCCGAGCACATAGAGGAAACCCGGTTCCCCCATCCCGCGGCTGCCGGAACGTCCCACGATCTGTTCCTTGAGAAGATGCTCCAGCGCCAGTTTGCCGATGCCGGCGTAAGGCAAGCGGATCGCCTGCATGATCTGTTGCGCAGTGATCTCCCCCTGGAAGTAGAGAATCTTGACGATCAACTCGGCGATGGCGCTGAGGGTGAGACCCGTCTCGCGCACGTCCGCCGGGGCCGGCGGCGGCAGCACAGTGGCAGTTCGATGCGAGGGCATAGCTTGATTTCCGCAGTGACTGTGGCGACCTGCCTGTTCATACCCCATCCGCCCCCGCGATACACCCCCCGCTGAAGGCTCCGCCACACTTCACAATGGCTTTACCCGACCCGCTGCCGGGGATTGGGCGCTGCGCCCCAAGGCACGCGGCCCGAAGCATACGACCGGCGGACGGGCCATGGTTCTGGCCACAAGAAAAAGCCTGAAAACCACGCTTTTTCCGCAACTGAGTTGTTGCTTTTTCAGGAAAGGCCGCCTACAGTCGCGTCGCGTTTTTGGTAAACTACGCAACATTAACAACAAACCATTGGAGGACGTTTCAGATGCCCAAGATGACGAAGATGACGAAGAGTCAAATCGCGGCGGTCGTCGCCGAAAAAGTTGAACTGAAGAAGAAACAAGCAGCGATGGCCATCGAGACCCTGAGCACGCTTGCGTGCAAGGAAACCAAGAAGCGCGGCGTGTTCGTGGTGCCCGGACTGGGCAAGCTCGTGCTGGTCAACCGCCCGGCCCGCAAGATGATCATGCGCTTCGGCCCCAAGGCCGGCAAGGAAATCACTGTGCCCGCCAAGAAGGTCGTGAAGTTCCGCATCGCCAAGGCCGCCAGAGAGGCGATCCTCGGCAAGTAAACCGCGGCTTCTCACGAAGCTGTTTCGCAACGGGCCGGGCCGCATCGCGGGCCGGCCCGTTGCCTTTCAGCCACGCGCTTGACTCACCTCCGCCGCGCCCTATCATCGCGCCATGCTCGACATCAAACTCATCCGCGACAATCCCGATGCTGTCCGCAAACGGCTGGCCGACCGGAGCCGGGGCGACGAGTTCGCCATTGACGGGATCGCCGCGCTCGACCAGCGCCGCCGCGCGCTCATCACCGACGCCGACAAGCTCAAGGCCCTGCGCAATTCGGTCAGCAAGGAGATCGGCGCGCTCAAGGCCAAGGGCCAGAACGCCGCCGAGAAGATGGCTGCGATGAAGAAAGTCGGCGACGACATCACCGCGCTCGACCGGCAGGTCGCGGAAGTGGACGAGCAACTCCGCGCCATTCTGCTCACGATCCCGAACCTCCCCCACTCCACCGTCCCGACCGGCAAGGACGCCGCCGACAATCCCGAAATCCGCCGCTGGGGACAGAAGCCGGAGTTCGCCTTCAAGCCGAAGCCGCACTGGGAGATCGGCGAGGCGCTCGACATCCTCGACTTCCCGCGCGCGACCAAGATCAGCGGCAGCGGGTTCATCCTCTACAAAGGCGCGGGCGCGCGGCTGGAGCGCGGGCTGATCAACTTCCTGCTCGACCTCCACACGACGCAGCACGGCTACACCGAGGTCTTCCCGCCGTTCCTCGTCAACCGCAACTCGATGATCGGCACCGGCCAGTTGCCGAAGTTCGAGGAGGACATGTATCGCCTGCGCGACGACGAACTTTACCTCGCGCCAACGGCCGAGGTGCCCGTCTCGAACATCTACCGCGAGGAAATCCTCCGCCACGACCAGCTTCCCATCTATCACTGCGCCTACACGCCATGCTTCCGGCGCGAGGCGGGCGCGGCAGGCAAGGAGACGCGCGGCATGATCCGCGTCCACCAGTTCGACAAGGTCGAGATGGTGAAGTTCTCCCATCCCGACACGAGCTACGACGAGTTGGAAAAGATGGTGGCCAACGCCGAGAAGGTCCTCCAACTCCTCGGCCTGCACTATCGCGCCATCCTGCTCTGCACCGGCGACATGGGGTTTGCCTCCGCAAAGACCTATGACATCGAGGTCTGGGCGCCGGGCCAGAACGCTTACCTCGAAGTGTCGAGCTGCTCCAACTGCGAGGACTTCCAGAGCCGCCGCGCCAACGTCCGGTTCAAGGACAAGGACGGCAAGGTGAAGTTCGCGCATCTGCTGAACGGCAGCGGCACGGCCCTCGCCCGTCTCTACGTCGCGTTGCTGGAGACGTATCAGCAGGCCGACGGCTCGCTGCTCCTGCCGGAAATCCTCGCGCCCCATCTCGGCGGGGTGCGAAAGATCGAGAAAAAACAGGCGAGGCCCGCTCCGTGCGGCGCAGTGCATCGAGGCTTCCCCCGAACGTCTTGGACATAACGCGCGACCCACGCGAGGTTCTTGAGAGGAGCAGTTTGAATGGAGGCCTGTCTCGGAGGACGTTTGCCCTGTAAACCGAGTTGGACCTCAACAGATGAGCAGGGGGAAGCCGATGAAATCAGATTTCCAACGGACGACGGAGAAGGAGAACAAGCTGAGCGGTGTGCGTGAGATCGTGGCACTGGGGGATATGGGCTGCACTGGCTTCGACGACCGGAGCAAGGCGGTGTTCGCGGACATCCTGCGCCAGCGGAACGATCTGTTCCTCATCACGGGCGACCTCACCCTGAACGGGGCTGCGGACCAATTCGCGGAGGTGATCGGCTTCTGCAATGCGCAGGCGCGCGCGCCGGTGTTCGCGCTTTGCGGCAACCATGACGTGGCCGGCTATGCGGAATCCTGCGGCCTGGGTTGTTATGCCATCGTTTGGAAACGTC
>DYDC01000154.1:0-206 GCA_020718125.1 Methylacidiphilum sp.
CCTGGGCATTATCAGGCCGCTGAGCGGGTTGTCCTTGACGACGCCGCGGCGGACGAGGAACCGGTAGAACGAGCGCAAACTGGAGATGCGCAGCGCGATGGTGGCGCGCCTCATTTCCGCCTGCATGAGCGCCATGAGGTAGCGGCGGAACTGGAACGGATCGAGCGCGCGCCAATCCAAGGTGGGCCGCGCGTCCCGCGCGGCGG
>DYDC01000154.1:229-6771 GCA_020718125.1 Methylacidiphilum sp.
GGGACGCCCGGCCCACTCTGATGCCAGACGCGGAACTCGCGGAGGCATTGCTCGTAGTTGCGGAGCGTGAGGCGCGAGGCGTTGCGCTCGGCCTGCTGGTATTGCAGGAACTCGCGCGCCAACTCGTCCGGCAGGAGGGCGTGACGCCCGTCTGGCGCTACGCCGGCGGCAGTTTTTTGCTGGTCTTGCACTCGGGATAGGCCGAGCAGGCCATGAATCGCCCGAACCGTCCGGTGCGGATGAGCATCGGCGAGCCGCATTTCTCGCATTTCTCATCCGTCGTCTCCGGCGCGGCCTTGGCGGGCGCGGCGGGGGCCATGGCGCTCACGCCGGGTTTATCGGCAAGCTCAAGCGGCAGCGGCACGGTGGTCTTGCACTTCGGGTAGCCGGAGCAGCCGAGGAACGTGCCACGCGCGCTGGCGCGAATCGCCATCGGCTTGCCGCACTTCTCGCAGACGATTTCGGTGAGTTGCGCTTTCGGTTTCGCGGCGGCTTTCGGCGCGGCCCCGGCAACAGCCACAGGTTCAGCGCCTGCTTTGGCCCGCGTCGCGGATCTTTTCTGCTTCAACTGCTGCGCTGTGGCCTCTTCCGGCCCTTTGGCGGCGGATTCGGCTGCGGGCGCGGCGGCCTTGATCTCGAGATCGGGTGGCAGCGGTTTGGCATTCCGGCATTTCGGGTAACCGGAGCACCCCAGGAACTGGCCGCGCGCGCTGGTGCGGACGGCCATCGGCTTGCCGCACTTCTCGCAGGCGATGTTGGTGAGTTGCGCCTTCGGCCGCGCGGCGGGCTTCGCAGCGCCGTCCGCCGAGGGAGCGACGCTTTCGACCTTCGCGCGGGCTTCTTCAAGCTTCTGCTTGAGTTCGTCGGAGAGCGGCTTGGTGCTCTTGCACTTCGGGTAAGCCGTGCAGGCAAGGAACGAGCCGCGCCGGCTGCCCTTGATGGTCATCGGCGCGCCGCACTTCTCGCACTTCTCGTTGACCTCGACCATCGCGGCGGCGCGCGGCTTGGGGATGATCTTGCCGGTCGCCTCGTCGCGGGTGAAGCTCATCGCGTTGCGGCATTTCGGGTAGCCCGAACACGCGAGGAACGGCCCGCGCCGGCTGTTGCGCACGACCATCGGCGAGCCGCATTTTTCGCAGGCGATGCCGCTGTCCTCCAGCTTCCGCGGCGTGATGTTGCCCTCGGCGCTGCGCGTGAAACTCATCGTGCTCTTGCAGTCGGGATAGGCCGAGCAGGCGAGGAACTCGCCGCTCTTGCCGCTGCGCACGACCATCGGCGAGCCGCACTTGGGGCAGGCGATCTCAGTCTTCTCGGCGGGCGCGGCGTGGATCTGGCCGGAGTCGTCGCGGGTGAAGTTCATCGTGCCTTTGCAGTCGGGATAATTGGAGCAGGCGAGGAATTCGCCGCTCTTGCCGCCCTTGACGATCATGTGCGCGGCACAGCGCGGGCACTTGATGTGGAGCTTCTCCGGCTCGACGATGTGGATGCTGCCGGCCTCGTCGCGGGTGAAATTGGCGGCGCTCTTGCACTTCGGGTAGGTCGAGCAGGCCAGGAACTCGCCGTTGCGGCCGTGCTTGATGACCATCGGCGAGCCGCAGTCCTCGCACTTGAGGTTCGTCATCTCCGGCGGCTTGGTCTCCAGCGCCTTGTCGAGCGTCGGCTTGAAATCCTTGTAGAACCGCGCGAGCAGCTCGTGCCACTCGACCTTGCCGCTCTCGACCTCGTCGAGTTCCTCCTCCATCTTCGCGGTGAACTGCACGTCGAGCAGGTCGGGGAACGCGCCGACGAGCAGGTCGGTCGTGATCTCGCCCAGCTCGGTCGGCTTGAGGCGGCCCTTGTCCTTCTCGACGTAGGCGCGCTTCTGGATGGTCGAGACGGTCGGCGCGTAGGTGCTGGGCCGGCCGATGCCGAGTTCCTCCAGCGCCTTCACCAGCGTCGCCTCGGAGTAACGCGGCGGCGGTTCGGTGAAATGCCGCTCCGGCTTCAGTTCGATCAACTCCAGGCCCTCCCCCGCGGCCAGCGGCGGAATCGGCTCGCCGCCTTCCTCGGCCATCTTGTCCTCGTCGCCTTCCTCGACGCCATAGACTTTCAAGAAACCGGGGAACGTCACCTGCGTGCTGCTGGCGCGGAACCAGAACGCGCGCGGCTGCGGGACGCGCTCGTTCTTCGCGAGGACCTCCACGCTCTTGATGAGCATCTGCGCCGGTGTCATCTGGCTGGCGACGAACCGTTTCCAGACCAGCGTGTAGAGCGCGAGTTGCTGGCGGTCCAGATATGGAGCCACGCTCTCCGGCGTCCGCCGCGCCGACGTGGGCCGGATCGCCTCGTGCGCGCCCTGCGCCGTTTCGCGCGAGCGATAGGCGTTCGGCGTCTCCGGCGCGAACTCCGCCCCGTGCGTCTCGCGGATGTAATCAAGCGCCTCGGCCTGCGC
Source organism: Methylacidiphilum sp. (assembly GCA_020718125.1). Classification (GTDB taxonomy): domain Bacteria; phylum Verrucomicrobiota; class Verrucomicrobiia; order CAIQCK01; family CAIQCK01; genus JACRKA01. Next base: position 2,661 of record DYDC01000154.1, read on the forward strand.
CTCGCGCGAGACCGTCAGCGAGTCTGTGCGCATGTAAGTGATGAGACCGACGGAGCCTTCGTCGCCCACCTCGACGCCTTCATAAAGCTGTTGCGCGATGCGCATCGTCTGGTCGGTGCCGAACCGCAGGCTGGTTGACGCGGCCCGCTGGAGCGTGCTGGTCATGAACGGCGGGAACGGGTTCCGTTTCCGCGTCTGTTCCTCGACCTTCTCCACCTTCCACGAAGCACCGTCGAGTTCAGCCTTCACCGCGTCCGCGGTGGCTTGGTCCTTCAACAGGAACAGCCCCTTCTCAGCGTCAATCAGCCGCTCTTCGTTGATCCGCATGAGCCGCGCGCGGAACGGCGTGCGCGGGTCCGCCAGCTTGCGCACGTCGGCCTCGACCGACCAGTATTCCCGCGCCTTGAACGCGCGGATCTCGCGCTCGCGCTCGACGATGATCCGCACCGCCACGCTCTGCACGCGGCCGGCGCTGCGGGCGCCGCGCACGCGCCGCCAGAGCAACGGGCTGATCTTGTAGCCGACGATCCGGTCGAGGATGCGCCGCGCCTGCTGGCTGTCCACGCGGTTCTGGTCAATGTCGCCGGGCGCGACGAACGCCTGCTGGATGGCGTTCTTGGTGATCTCGTTGAACGTGACGCGCTTGAAACGTGCGCGGTCCTTTTTGTTCTTGGCGAGCAGTTCGCAGAGGTGCCATGCGATGGCCTCGCCCTCGCGGTCAGGGTCGGGCGCGAGGAAGACTTTCGGAGCCGACACGGCCGCCGCCTTCAACTCGGCGACGACCTTTTTCTTCAGCGGCGAGACCTCGTAGGTCGGCTCGAAGTTGCGCTCGATGTCCACGCTCAGGCCCTTGCTGGGCAGATCGCGGATGTGGCCCATCGAGGCCTTCACCACGTAGTCGCGGCCGAGATACTTGTTGATGGTCTTCGCCTTGGCCGGCGATTCGACGATGACCAGGTTCTTGTCGCTCATGGCTTGATGCGGACGAGGCGCCTGCCAGGCAACTGCCTGATCAAGCGCCTCATCTCAAGGCGCAGCAACGTGGCGAAAACTTCCGCCGATGTCAACCCGCTTTGCCGGATGACCGCGTCGAGGTCAGTTTCCTCGTCACCGACAGCCGTGAGGACCCTTCGCTCCACATCGGACAACTCCAGGGCCGGCGGCTCGGCTTGCCCGGCTTCCTGACGCGTGGATTTTGGGAACAACTCTTCAAACTCCGTGAGCACGTCCTCGGCATCCTCGACCAGCTTCGCGCCGCTCTTGATAAGGCGGTGACAGCCTTTCGACTGCGGCGAGTCGGCGCGGCCCGGCACGGCGAACACCTGCCGGCCTTGGTCGAGCGCCATGTTGGCCGTGATGAGCGCGCCACTGCTAAGACCGGCCTCCACGACGATGATGCCAAGCGAGAGGCCGCTGACGATGCGGTTGCGAAGCGGGAAATGCTGAGCGTCCGGTCGCACACCGAACGGGAATTGCGTCATCATCGCGCCGCCGCCCGCCGCGATCTTCTCGTAGAGCGCGCCGTTCTCCGCCGGATAGACCACGTCGAGGCCCGTGCCGAGCACGGCGAACGTCCGGCCGTTCGCCGCGAGCGCGCCCTGATGCGCGGCGGTGTCAATGCCCCGCGCCAACCCACTGACCACCGTGACGCCGGCAAACGCAAGTTGGTAGGCGAGCTTGCGCGCCGTCTCCAAGCCGTAATAGGTCGTCTGGCGCGAGCCGACGATGGCGACAGCGTGCTTGTCGCGTGGTTCCAGCGCGCCTTTCACGTAGAGCGCCAGCGGCGGGTCGTAGATCTGGCGGAGGTTTTCGGGATAATCGGGGTCGTCGAGCGTGAGCACCCGCGCGCCGAAGTCGGTGATGCGTTTCAGTTCGCGGTCGAGGTCCACCTGCGACTGCCAGCCAGTGATCGCGCGGGCCACTTCCTCGCCGACGCCGTCCACCTGCATCAACTCGCGCGCGCTGGCGGCAAGGATGGCCTGCGGCTGGCCGAACCGCTCCAGCAGCCGCTTCACGCGCACCGGCCCGACGTGATCACTCATGTTCAGCGCGATGTATGCGTCGCGGGCCTCCATGATGAAATGCCTCCCTCCGCCTAGGCCGTTTCGGCCTTCTTCTTCGCCGCGGGCTGGCGCTTCCGCGCGAACAACTCGAGCTGCGGGTCCTTGATGAGATGGTAAAGCTTCAGGACGCGGATGACCTCCAGCAGGTCGCTCTTGATATAGTTGCGGTTTACCTCGACGGAGGCGATGAGCGACAACAACATCGTGCGGAAAATGATCACGCCGTCCACGCCGGCGGCGCGGAGCAGTTCGATGGTCTTGGACTTGAGCGACTCGCTCGCCGGCAGTTCCGGCACGACCAGCAGCTTCAGCAACGGACCGTCCTCGCCGCCCACCAGCAACTCGGCGGCATCGAGCGACTGTTTCTCGACAAACTTCAGCAGTTGCTTCTTCGAGACAACCGACGGGCCGAACCGCTCCGTGTGCCACGGCTTGACCACGACGATGGCGCGCGCAACGCGGCGCAGGTCGTCGAGGCCGAGCACGAAGCTCGGCGGCCCGGCCGCAAGATCGGCGCGCGGGTTGTGGACGATGAAGTCAATCTCCTCAGTCGCGGTCTTCTCGCGGGCGACGACGGCGTATTTGCGCCGCTGGCTCACCAGAAGGCCGTGCAACTCGAAGAATTCCCTGACGACGGATTCACCGACGGCTGACATTCCACGTCTCCTCGATATCGGCCTCGGTCACCGCGTCGGTGACGAACACTTCGCCAATCCGGCGCGCGAGCACGAAGCGCAGTTTGCCTTCGACGGCCTTTTTGTCCACACGCATCGGCGCGATGATCTTCGCGAACGGCACGGCCGGCAGCGTGAGATCAAACCCCGCGCGCCGCAGCAGCGACTCGATGCGCGCCACGTCGGCGGCGCCAAGGCCGCCGCGTTTCTGTGACAGGCGCGCCGCGGCAAGCATCCCGATGGCGACGGCCTCGCCGTGCAGATAGCCGCCGTAGCCGGCGACCGCCTCGATGGCGTGACCGACGGTATGGCCGAAGTTGAGGATGGCGCGCAGGCCGCTCTCGCGCTCGTCCTGCGAGACGACATCGGCCTTGATCTCGCAGCAGCGGGCGATGACCGGCGCGAGTTGGGCCATGTCCTTCGCCATCAGCGCGTCGAGCCGCTGCTCCAGCAACTCGAACAGCTTCGCGTCGTAAATGACGCCGTATTTGATGACCTCGGCCATCCCGGAGCGGAACTCACGCTCCGGCAACGAGCGCAGCAGGGCGAGATCGGCCAGCACCAAGCGCGGCTGGTAGAACGCGCCGACGAGGTTCTTGCCCTGCGGCAGGTTGATGGCGACCTTGCCGCCAACGGAGCTATCCACCATCGCAAGCAGCGTCGTTGGCGCCTGCACGAAATCCACGCCGCGCAGATACGTCGCCGCAATGAAGCCCGCCAAGTCGCCGACCACGCCTCCGCCGAGCGCGACGATGAACGAGCGCCGGCTGAGCTGCGCGGTAGCGAGATGTTCGTAGAGTTCGCCGGAAACCTTGAGCGACTTGGAGTTCTCCCCCGCCGGCACGGTCAACAGGCTCGCCTGCAAGCCCGCGCCAGCCAGCGCATCGCGGACGGTCGCGCCGTAAAGCGGGCGGACGGTCGAGTCGGTGATGATGGCGCAGCGGCGGCCGAGTTTAAGTTTCGCGGAGAGCCTTGTCAGTTCGCCGGACAGCAAGCCGTCGCCGATGAGGATGTCGTAACTGCGCTCTCCGAGCGCGACATGAACGGTATTGGCCATGAGCGGGCGGCAGCTTAAGGCTGGGGCGGGTCAAGTCAAGCGGTCAAAAACAGTTCAGGCGTCCCGTGGGACGCCTGAACCTTAAAAGCGGCGCGCCTGTCTTTTGGATCTGGGCTGCCGCAAATCCTCGTTGGTCCGTGACCAACTGCGGCATAGACTACGCATCTTCCCTCTGTGGGTCAATTTCTATTCCAGGGAACCTCCGGTAACTATTCGCCGCTTCGCAGAAGCGGCCTACAACGCCGCTGCGCCAGCAAAGAGTTACCGGAGGTGCCCTCCAGACTTACATCTTGTGAAAAACAGGGCGCAACTTGACA
>DYDC01000155.1 GCA_020718125.1 Methylacidiphilum sp.
GGCATACGTTCTGGTCTTGGCAGGCCATCTCGGCCGGCACATCGCGCGCTTTCAGCGTGCCGCTGACAGTCTGGGCAGCAAGCCTTGTCGCCGCGGGCCGCGCCTATCGCGCGCTCTTCCGCGTTCCCTTGGGTCCGCCTTCTGCATCTCCCCGGCTGGCGGGCGGGGCCGGGCCGGTGTAAGCTCCGCCCGTCCGCAAACCCCGGTTCACCACACAGGAGCCATCATGGAACAAAACGCAGCCGCTACGTTGATGAGTTGGAAGGACACGATCATTGATTTCCTGATCCGCTACGGGTTCCAGATCGTCGGCGCGATCATCATCCTCGGCGTCGGCGCGCTGCTGGCGCGGTGGGCGGGCCGTCTCACCAACCAATGGCTTGTGAAGCAGAAGCTGGAGTTGCCGATCCGCACGCTGGTCGTGCGCGTGGTGAAACTGCTGGTGTTTGCGATGGCGGTGGTGCTGGCGCTGGACAAGTTCGGCGTGCAGATCACGCCGTTGATCGCGGGCATCGGCGTGGCCGGCGCGGGCGTCGCGCTGGCAATGCAGGGCGTGCTTGGCAACCTTTGCGCCGGGCTGACGATCATTTTCACGAAGCCATTTCGCGTCGGCGAATGGGTCGAGCTCCTCGGCGTCAACGGGCAGGTGGTCAATGTGGAGTTATTCTACACCGTGCTGATGCATCCCGACGGCTCCCGCGTGATCATCCCCAACCGCAAGATCATCGGCGAAGTCCTGCACAACTACGGCGCGACACGCCAACTCAACTTGAGCGTGGAAGTGTCTTACGACTCCGACATGAATCTGGTGATGGCAACGGTGCGCGAGGTTCTCGCGGCCAGCCCGCGCGTGCTCAAGGAACCGTCGCCGATCGTGGGTATCGCGACGCTCGCCGACGACGGCATTAAGGTCGCCGTCATGCCGTGGGTGCCCGTGGCCGATTACGTCATTGCCGGGGGCGAGATCTACAAAGCGTTGCTCGCCAAGTTCGATGAGCGGAACATCGAGATTCCGTTCCCGCAGCAGGAGGTCCGGCTGTTGAGCGCGCCGGCGCAGAAACCGGGGGGCGCGTGACCGGCAACGAGCGAATAGGAGTCGAACTGGCATGAGAAGGGGGACATGGGACACAGACGAACGGCCGGGCCTCGGCTGGCTGGGCGCGCCGACGCCGGTGGTGAAAGTATTGTTGATCGCCAATCTGGTGGTGTTCGGGGTGCAGACGTTGCTGCTTATTGCGGGCCAGACCGCGCCGGCGATGGCAGTGTGGAGCAGCAAAGTGTCATGGTGGTTTGGCCTGAGTGGTAACGGGCTGCGGTCGGGGTGGGTGTGGCAGCCAGGCAGTTACATGTTCCTGCACTCCGGCATCTGGCATGTGCTGTTGAACATGCTCATGCTCTGGATGTTCGGCATGGAGGTGGAACAACACCTCGGCCCGCGGCGGTTTGTCCGGCTTTATCTCTGGGGCGGACTGGTGGGCGCGTTCTGCTGGCTGGCGGCCAACTGGCACGGGTCGGCCTATCTCGTTGGCGCGTCGGCGGCGGTGAGCGCGGTGATGATTGCGTTCGCGACGCTGATGCCGGACCGGCCGATCACGATGCTGTTGTTCTTCATCGTGCCGCTGACGATGAAAGCCAAATGGTGGGCGTGGGTCAGCGTCGGCATCGTCGCCCACTTCTCAATGGCGGACTCCGGTGGTGGCGTGGCCCACCTCGCACACCTGGGTGGCATCATCGTCGGCTATGTCTATGTCAAGCTGCTCGGATGGGGCAAACCGTCGCGATTGGTGGATATGATCACGATGGTGGTGACGCGGCCGTTCGTGCTGCTGGCCCGGCGCAGGCGGAAGCCTCGGGAGCTTTCCCGCGATGAGTTTGTGAGCCAGGAGGTGGACCCGATCCTCGACAAGATTGCCCGCGAAGGCATCCACAGCCTGACGCGCCATGAGCGCAAGATTCTGGAGCAGGCCCGCGCCAAGATGGGCCAGCGACCATCAGGACAATGAGGTGGTTTGAAGCCGCCCATGAAAGCGGATGCACACGGATAGATTGCCCTTTTACATCCACGTCCGTTTATGGTCATCTGTGGCCAGACCCGTTTTCGTCGCCAAATGAAAGCCGCCGCAACCAAACTCCCCGCCGCGCTCGCGAGCGCTTGCAAGACGTCGCCCGACCCGGAGCGGGCACGGTTGAACTTCCAGCGTCTGTTGGACGCCGCAGTGGACCGCGAGGCGATGCTTGCGCTGGTGGAGGGGCACGAGGGTCTGGCCAAGCTGCTCGCTGATGCGCTGGGCGCCTCGCAGGCCATCAGCGATTCGCTCGCGCGGCACCCGGAGTTCCTCGACTGGCTGGTGGCCGACGATCACCTCGACCATCCGCGCGCCCTGTCCGCGCTGGAGTTTGACGCGCGCGCCATCCTGGAACTTGCGCCGACCACCGCTGGGAAGCTTGCCGCGTTGCGCCGGTTCAAGCGCCGCGAGATGCTCCGCATTGGCCTGCGCGATCTCTCCGGCCAGGCCATTGTGGACCAGACCGTGCTGGACCTCTCCAACCTCGCCGATGTCTGTCTGCGGCGGGTCTATGACATCCACTGGCGCGAGTTGACCGAACGCCTCGGCACGCCCAACCCACCCGACTTCGCCATCATCGGCCTGGGCAAGCTCGGCGGGCAGGAGTTGAACTACAGCAGCGACATTGACCCGATCTTCCTCTGCGGCAGCGACGGCGACATCATGCGCGACGGCCGGCGGGTGATGAGCAATCGGCAGTTTTTCACGAAGCTGGCCGAAGCCATCGTGGCCTCCGTCAGCGCGCGCGCGGCCGACGGCGACCTGTTCCGCGTGGACCTGCGGCTGCGGCCCGAGGGCAAGGCGGGGCCGCTTGTCAGTTCGGTGGAGGCGTGCGAAGCCTACTACGCCAGCCGCGGCGAGACGTGGGAGCGGATGATGCTCATCAAGGCCCGGTGGGTGGCTGGCAGCCGGGAACTGGTCCACGAGTTCCTCGAAACGATCAACCCGTTCCGCTACCCGCGTTTTCTGAACGAGGCCGTCATCGGCGAAGTCGGGGCCATCAAACAGCGCATCGAGCGCGAGGTGGTCGGCGACGGCCGGCTCACGCGCCACGTCAAGCTCGGCGTCGGCGGCATCCGCGAGATCGAGTTCATCGTCCAGACGTTGCAGCTCTTGCGAGCCGGCCAGAACCCGTTCCTGCAGACCGCCAGCACGCTGACGGCGCTGGAGAAGTTCGTCACCTACGGCGGCCTGCCGGCCGGCCAAGCCAACGATCTGGCCAGCGCCTATTGTTTCCTGCGGAACGTGGAGCACCGGCTCCAGATGGAAGCCGGTCTCCAGACGCACACCATCCCCGCCAACCGCCACGCCGTCCTGCGGCTCGCCCGCACGCTCGGCTTCCGGACCATCGCGGCGTTTGAAAAGGAGCTGGTCCGCCACACCGGTCGCGTGCGGGAGATTTATGAGCGGTTGCTGGCCGCGCCGGTCCACAAGGGGCGGGAGCGGTGGCAGCGGATGTTCGAGGACGAATCGCGGCAGCCGGAGTTTGTGAAGGCGCTGGCCGACGCGGGCTTCCAGCGGGCCGAGGCGGCGGCCAAGACGCTCTACGAGATGGCGCGCGGGCCGGGCTACGTCCACGTGTCGGCGCGCACGAGCGAATTGTTCTCGCGCATCCTCCCGGAGATCGTGCGCGCGGTGAACCCGCGCTCCATCGTCGAGCATCAGGCCGAGGGCGGCGGCACGACCATCGCCGGCCTGGCCGAGCCGGACGAGGCGCTCAAGCAGCTCCAACGGTTCGTCGAGTCCTACGGCTCGCGCGCCGTGCTTTTCGAGATTCTCGCGTCGAACCCCAAGGCGCTGGAGCTGCTGCTGCGGCTGTTCGACAACAGCCGGTTCCTCGCCGAGGTGGTCGTGCGCGAGCCGGACCTGTTCGAGGAAGTGACGCGGCCGGACATCCTGCGCCGGCACAAAACGCGCGAGGAGGTGCTGGCGGAGATCCGGGACATCCGCGGCGACCTGAAGCCGGATGCGTGGTTGCGCATCTACAAACGCGCCGAGTTGCTGCGCAGCGGCGTGCGTGACGTGCTCGGCCTGGCCAATCTCGACCAGGTCCACGACGAGCTTTCGACGCTCGCCGAAGCGTGCGTGGACTTCGCCGTGCCGGCGTGCGCGAAGGAGATGCGCAAGACGCGGCTGCCGTTCGCAGTGATCGGCATGGGCAAGTTCGGCGGCCACGAACTGGGCTACGGCGCGGACCTGGACGTGCTGTTCGTCACGCGCGGCGGTGTCACACAGACCCACGCCGCCGTCGTGCTGGCCAACCGGCTCCTGGCGTTCATGAGCGCGGCCACGGACGAGGGCGCGGTGTTCTCGATGGACTCGCGGCTGCGGCCCGACGGCATCAAGGGCGTGGTGGCGCCGGCGCTGGACGTTTACGCGGCCTACTTCGCCAAACGCGCGATGCTGTGGGAAAAGCAATCGCTGACCAAGTCGCGCTTCATCGCCGGCGACGCGAAGCTGGGCGCGGATTTCATGCGATTGGTGGAGAAGACGATTTATGCAAAGCCGATCGGCGACGACGGGATGCGGGAGATCGCAAAGATGCGCCAGCGCATCGAGACGCAGCGGACCGAGGGCCGCGCGCGGGAGTTGAACTTCAAGACCGGCCCCGGCGGCATCATCGAGGTCGAGTTCCTCGTGCAGGCCTTGCAGTTGCGCCACGGCGCGGCGCATCCGGCAGTGCGCCACCCGCACACGTTGGAGGCGCTGGCCGCGTTGGGTGAGGCCGGCGCGCTGCCGGCCGACGACGCCCGTCATCTGCGCGAGGATTACATGCTGCTGCGGCGGACCGAATTGGTGCTTCGCCGTTTGCATAACGCGCCCGTCTCTGCGCTGCCCGCGTCGCCCGGGGAACAGGCGGCGCTGGCGTGCCGGCTCGGCTCGCCGTCGCTGGAGGATTTCTGGGGGCTTTACCGCGCGGCGAGGCAGCGCGTGAGGACGGTTTGGGAGAAGGTGTTCGGCACACCCTGAGCGGCAGCCAGCGGTCAGATTTGCGGCAAGGATTCGTCCGCCGCTGGCGGCTCGACGGATGGCGGCGCGGCGTTGAGGGTTGCCAGCGCCGTTTCGGCGGCGCGCATCTCCGCCTCCTTCTTGCTGCTGCCGGCGCCACGGCCCAGTTCGCGGCCCTCGAACTCGACAACGATCTCAAATCGTTTGTTGTGATCGGGGCCGGTCTCGTTGACGACGCGATAAATGGGGTTCTTGCTGGACATCACCTGGAGCAGCTCCTGCAGTTCGCCCTTTGGGTTATCGCCGCTGTCGGCCGATTCGAGCCGGTCGAGTTGGTCGGCGTAGAGGCTCAGCAGGAAGCGGCGGGTGACCTCGTAACCGCCGTCAAGATAGAGCGCGCCGACGACCGACTCGAAGGCATCGGCCAGATTGGATGGCCGCTGGCGGCCGCCACTGGTTTCTTCGCCCTTGCCGAGGATGAGGTAGTCGCCAAGCGCAAGCTGGTGCGCGAGATGGAAGAGCATGTGGCGGTTGGCGAGCCGTGCGCGGAGTTTGGTCAGGTGGCCCTCGTCAGCCCTGGGGAAGCGGGCAAAAACCACCTCGGTGAGCGCCAGTTGCAGGACGGCGTCACCAAAGAATTCCAGCCGCTGGTTGTCCACGACCGGTTTCGGCGCGCCGCTTCGCGCCGCACTGTTCTCGTGGAGAACCGAACGATGGGTGAGCGCCTCGGTCAACAGTTCAGGACAGCCAAACCGGTGACCGAGGCGCTCCTGAAGCTGCCCGATGTCGGCCACGACGGGACGTTATCGGAAAGGCCGCCGGCTGCCAAGCGCAGAATACATTTGTCTCGCCAGCCGGAACAGCCCTGCTTACGCTCGCCGGACGTGGGCCGCGCGGCGCCCGGGTGGCGGAATGGCATACGCAGCGGACTTAAAATCCGCGGGCCTGAAAAGGCTGTGCGAGTTCGAGTCTCGCCCCGGGCACCAGCTTCCTTCCCCTGCATGGCGCGACTTCGGGGACAGTGGTTGCTTCGCCATTTCAAAACGATCCCACGAGGATGCCGATGTGCCACGGCGCGGAACCCCAGAGCAGCTTGCGGTCCTCCAGGAACTGTGACGACCGCGCGGACATGCCGTAGCGGCTGCGGCACGCCCGCCAGACGCAGTCGGCCACACACACCACCAGCGCAATGTAAGGAAGTCCGACGAATAGAAATGCGTCAACCATAGGTAATCAACTGTTGAGGTTGGGGAGCGCGCCCGCCTCGGACGCGGTGTTCGGCGCCCTCGCCGAACACATCTGTGCTGTGCGGGAGTGCGGACGCATTCGTCCCGGTCAGCGAGGCGCTGACCGGCGCAGGCGGGGCGCCTACGCTCCCCATCGCGATCGCGCCGCAGCCCGATGCGGTCGTGGCGCAGACCGAGCCGTGCGTTTGCATCTGCTCCAGCGGACTGAGCGCCGCTTGCAGGTCCGGATAGGCCGTGGTGAGAACGTCGCGCACGGCTTCCAGCAGCGCGCGATACGGGTTCTCATCTGTGAGCGCCGCGATCATCTTGCCGAGCGGGCCGAGCAGGTGGCACCCGATGCGCTTGTCGAGGTGGAAGATGACGGAAACGTGTGCGCGAACGTCCATAAAAGTTCTCCGGCGGTAAAAGACCGCCTCCTCGAGTGTCTTCACGACCACGAACGTGTCGCGGTTCACGCCCGGCGGTCCCCAGTAGTTGGTTCCTCGCTGTTTTCAGTGAGCGGGGAGGC
>DYDC01000156.1 GCA_020718125.1 Methylacidiphilum sp.
AGCCCATGCCGCCTTGGGACGCCCGCCTTGCCAAGCTGCGGCGATGCTGTTAGAACATGACGACTCATGTTGCTGAAGAAGCTCACAATCCTCGGCCCCGGCCTGCTTGGCGGCTCGATCGGCATGGCGGCGCGCGCGCGCAAAATCGCCGGTCAGGTCACGCTCTGGGCGCGCCGACCGGAGGCTTGCGACGAGGCGATGGCTGCCGGCGCGGCGGACGCCGCGACGCTGAATTTCGCCGATGCCGTGAGCGGCTCGGAGCTGGTCGTGCTGGCGACGCCTGTCGGCGTGATGGCGGAACTCGCCCGCAAGATGGCGCCCGCCCTCGCCGCGAATGCCATCGTGACCGATGTGGGCAGCGTGAAGTATCCCGTCGTCCGCGAACTGAGCCACATCCTCGACGGCAAGGCGCGCTTTGTCGGCAGCCACCCGATGGCCGGCAGCGAACAGTCCGGCCTGAAGGCGGCGCGGAAGGAATTGTTTGACGGCACGGTGTGCATCCTGACGCCGGTTCAGGAAACAGACCCCGACGCGCTGCGGCTGGCGGCCGATTTCTGGAAAGCGATCGGCGCGGGCATCCGCACGCTGCCACCGTTGGAACATGACGAGATGGTGGCCCACGTCAGCCACCTCCCCCATCTCGTCGCAGCGGCGCTGATTAGCTTTGTGTGTCCCGACGGCCCGCGCCGGCTGGAGTTCGCCGGGGGCGGTCTCCGCGACGCAACCCGGATGGCGAGCGGCCCGCCGGACATGTGGCAGGAGATATGTGCGACCAACCGCGAGGAGGTCTGCCGCGCGCTGGAGGGCTACATCGAGCGATTGGAAGCCGTGCGCGCGATGCTGGAGAACAAGGAGGAGGCGAGCCTGACGGCGTTCCTCAAGCGCGCAAAACACATGCGCGACGAGATGAAGTTCCGCCGCTGACCGCACCGTGAAGCCGCCGAACGTCACCAAGAACAACGCACCCGGCCATCCGCGTCCGGTGGTCATCGCCATAGACGGCACGAGCGGCTCCGGCAAGAGCACGCTGGCCAGGCGCCTGGCGAAGCAGTTCGGCTTCAACCACGTGGACACCGGCGCGATGTATCGCACGCTGACCTGGCAGTGCCTCCGCCACAACGCGGACTGCAACGATCCGGCTGCCGTCATCCGCACGATGCGCGAGATGAAGACCGAGTTCCCCGTCTTCGACGGACGCATCCGCATGTTCGTGGACGAGGCCAACCCCGGCGAGGCCATCCGCGGCGAGGCGGTCAACCAAAGCGTCTCGCTCATCGCGCGAATCCCGGAGGTGCGCGCGTGGATGGTGGCCCGACAGCGCGAACTGATCCGGTTCGGCTCGTTGGTGATGGAGGGACGTGACATCGGGTCGGTGGTGTTCGCCGAGACGCCGTTCAAGTTCTACCTCGACGCGCACCTCGACGCCCGCGTCGAACGCCGCTCGCGCGACGGTTACAGCGACCAACTGAAGCAGCGCGACATCCTGGACACGACGCGCCGCGTCTCGCCGTTGGTGGTTTCCTCCGGCGCGTATGTCATGGACACCAGCGCCAACACCCCCGATCAGACTGCCGCCCTCGCGCTGGAGGAACTCAAGCGCCGCGGCCTATGAACGAGGTCACGCATCCTGTTGCCGTTCGAACGCCCCCGATGGGGCTTTGGTATGGCTTTACCTGCGCGGTGACACGGTTGTTATTCCGCGCCCTATTTAACGAGCGATGTCACGGCTTGGAGAACATCCCCAAGACCGGCGGCGTGGTCATCGCGTCCAACCACGTCAGCTTCCTCGACCCCCACGCCGTCGGCAGCGTCATACCACGCGCCGTGTTCTATCTGGCCCGGCGGACGCTGTTCGACCGGGAGCCGTTGGGCGCCCTGCTGCGAAGCTGGAACGTCGTGCCCGTGGACCTCAGCGGCAAACCCGACATCTCCGGCATCAAGGCCATCCTGGGACGTTTGGAACGAGGTTACGCGGTGTTGTTGTTCCCCGAAGGCACGCGGTCGCCCGACGGCAACTTCCAGTCCGCGAAGGCGGGCGTCGGCCTGCTCGCGGCCAAGGCGGGCGTGCCCGTGGTGCCCGCGCGTGTCTTCAATGCGCACAAGCTGTGGCCCAAAGGCCAGCGTTGGCCGAAACCCGGCCAGCTCGATGTCGTGTATGGCCGGCCTGTGGACTACAACCAGATGTTCGCCGACGCGCGGGCCAAGGGAGGCCGTGAGGCGAAGGAGGTTTACCAGAAGATCGCCGACGACATCCTGGAGCGCATCAAGGCGCTGCGCCTGCCCACCGGCGCGTGCGAGACTACGGCAGACGCGCCTTGAAAAGCCGCAGGTCGTCGTCGCGCCGGCCGCAGATGCGCTCGTGTTCCTCGATCAGGTAGCGGTCGGTCATTCCGCTGACGTAATCGCACACGGCGCGATGCACGCCGATCTTCTCGATGCGCGCGCGGCTTTGGCTGCCAATGAGACGCGGATTCGTCACCAGCGCGGCGAACAACTCCTCGATCAGCGCGCACGCGCGCCGGTTCACGCTTTGGACCGTCGGGTTGTCATAAAGGTTCTGATAGAGGTAATCCCGCAGCACCAGTGTCCGCTTTTGCATGACAGGGCCATAGGCAATGAGCGGCAGCGGACAACGGCGCGCGCCGTCCGCGCCGCGGACGCCGGACTGCTCGACAAGATGATTGCTGTGATGAATCACGTCCTCGACCTGGGAGTTGATGAGGCAGCGGATGACGTAGTAACAGCGCCGCGCGGGATCGAGCTGCGTATAACGGCGCGCAATCTGTTCGTTGGCCTCCTGCCAGACCGCGATGTGCGCCAGCGCCTTCTCGTCCAACAACCCTTCCTCCAGGCCGTCATCGAGGTCGTGGCTGTAATAGGCGATCTCATCGGCGACGTTGGCGATCTGCGCCTCCAGCGCCGGATTGTTCACCTCGAAGCCGATGGTCTGCGCGGGCTTGTCGTAGCTCGTGACGTGTTTGGCCAGCCCCTCCCGCGCCTCGTAGGTCAGGTTCAAGCCGTCGAACTCCGGGTATTTCTTCTCCAACTCCTCCACGACGCGAAGGCTCTGCTTGTTGTGTTCAAAACCGCCGTGTTCCGACATCAGCGTGTTGAGCGTCCGCTCCCCGCTGTGGCCGCACGGTGAATGGCCGAGGTCGTGGGCGAGCGCGATGGCTTCCGCGAGGTCCTCGTTCAACCGCAGCGCCCGCGCAATGGACCGGGCGATGGCCGCCACCTCGATGCTGTGGGTCAGGCGCGTGCGCAGGTGGTCGCCCGTGCCGTTGAGGAAGACCTGCGTCTTGTATTCGAGCCGGCGGAACGCGCGCGAATGGATGACGCGGTCGCGGTCGCGTGCATACTCGCTCCGCAGGTCGTGGCGCGATTCCGGATGCACGCGTCCGCGGCTCTCAAAACTCTTCTGCGCGTAAGGAGCAAGCGTCTCGCGTTCGATGCGCTCCTGTTCTGCTCGGGTCGTCAGCACGGCGTGGAATGTGGCAAACACGCCGCCCCGGCGCAAGCGCCACGTTCTTGGTTGTGCGCTCAGCGCATCATCCTCGCCGTCGCCGTTTGCCCGGCAGGCCGCTGAAGAGGTCCAGCCACAGGAACGCCACGACCACCAACGAATTCGTGATCTTGCCGCGGCGCAACAGACCGGGGATGCGTTTCAGCGGAGCGAGCTTCACCGCAATGTCCTCCGCATGGTCGAACTCCGTCTCGCAGACTTTCCGCGCGTTGCGGATGAGCACCGTGTAGCAGGTGTTGCGATGGAACGCCGGGTTTGGCGCCACACTGCCGATGAGCTTCGCATCCACCGAATCGTAGCCCGTCTCTTCGCGCAATTCCCGACGCGCCGCCTTCACGGGCGACTCGCCGCGGTCAATCATCCCGCCGGGAACCTCCAGTTCCACCCGCCGTGTGCCGTGACGGAACTGTTCGATGAGCACAATCTCGTTCTTCGCCGTCAGCGCGATGACGTTGACCCAGTCCGGGCCTTCGAGGATGAAAAAGTCGTGCTCCGCGCCCGTGCGCGGCGACCGCGCCGTCTCCACGCGCGAGCGGAAGATGCGGTAGTCGTGCAGCAACTTCGATTTCAGCCGGCGCCAGTTACGAACGGAAGACATGGGAGAATAGTTGTCAGCTTTCAGATCTCAGCCGTCAGTCAGCAGCGGAAATGGGTCGTCGGTCCCCAGTCCCCCGTCGGCTGTTTACAGCCCCGCCTCGGCCCGCGATACGATCTTCACGTCCATGCGGATCGGGTCGTTGGGGTTGTCGCGCGCGTTGCGCGGCTGGCTGACGACCTGGTCGGCCGCCTCTATGCCTTTCAAAACCCGGCCAAAGACCGTGTAACCGGCCTGATCCAGAAACGTGTTGTCCTTCAGATTGATGAAGAACTGGCTGCCGCTGGAGGCCTTCTTCGGGTTCACGTTGTCGCCGGTGCGGGCGCAGGCGACGGCGCCGCGGGCGTTGGGGAGCTTGATTTCGGCGGGCACCGTGTAGCCGGGGCCGCCCGTGCCGGCGCGCGGCGAATGCGGGTCCAGCTTCGTGTTCGGGTCGCCGCCCTGGATCATGAAGTTCGGGATGACGCGATGGAACGTCGTGCCGTCATAGTAGCCTTGCTTGGCGAGCTTCTTGAAGTTGGCGACCGTCTTTGGCGCGTCCTCGTTGGCGAACTCGATGACGATTTTGCCGAACTTCGTCTCGATCACCGCCACCTCGTCCGGCGAGCCTTGGGTCTGAACCGTGGCGGTCGGTTCGGTTCCGGTTCCGTTACAGGCGCCGACCAGCAGCGCCACACACAGCGATGCGATTGTTCGTTTCATGATTCGAATGGTAACCCGCTGATTTCCGCCGCCTGACCGGCCACGGCCACCCGCGTTCCGGGCTGCTCATGGCCGCGCCGCACATAACCGAGCGCGATGGCACCCAGCCGCGGCGACGCGACGGCCGACGTGATGTAGCCGATTTCCACGCCCGCGGCCAGAATTTTCTCCTGCGGCGGGGGCAACGTCCCCTGCCCCAGCCTCAACCCCACCAGATGCCGGTTCACGTGGCCCATGCTTTTGATGCGCGCAATCGTCTCCTGACCGATGTAGCAGCCCTTCTCATAACTGATTGCCCGCGCTTCCAGACCCGCCTCGTTTGGAATCGTGTTCTCGTCCATGTCCACGCCAAAGACCGGGATCCCCGCCTCGACGCGAAGGATGTTCAGCGCCTCAGCGCCCAACTCCGGCGCGACCTTCGCCAGTGCGGCCTTCAACTCCGAAATCCTCCCGCGCGGCCCGATGATGTCCAGATTGCCGAGTCCTGTCCGCCAACTGCGGGCGATGACCAAATCGCCAGCGGTGATATGTGCATAAGAGTGGGCCGGGCCTCCGGCACGGCCAATCATTGATGATAGCCGCGCGGGACGCGCGGCCCACTCTAACTCCCCTCTCTTCGGTCCGCACAACATCAGCATTCCCGTCGCCTCCGTGATGTCCTCAGTCTTCACATCCTCCGGGGCGATGTAGCGCCGCAAACCCGCCGCCAGCGGCTCGCGCAAGCGCGCTTCCGTGTCGAGCAGGATATGCTCGTCGCACACCCGCGCAACGAAATCGCCGCGCATCTTGCCCTTGTTGGTCAGACACGCCGCGTAACAGCCATCCCCCGGCCGCAGCCGCTTGATGTCGTTCGTGCATTGGTTGTGGAGGAATCGAACGCGATCCGCGCCCGTGACCTTCAACCGTCCGCGCGCCGACAAATCCGCCCACGCCGCAGCCTCGCGCGCCGTCGCGTAACCAGCAATCCCCTCGTTTGGTGTGCCTGCCATGAGCGCGCGAACGTAGTCGCCGCTACCTTAACGCGCAAATCAGGCTGCGCCTCATCGTGCCGGCCTGTTACCGCCGTTGACGCAGCCAATAGCGTTGCTACACTCGCGGCCGCGAAATGAAGCCGATTCGACTATCCGCCCACGCGCTCAGTTACACGGGCAAACGGGGTTTCACGGCGGCCGAAGTGGAGGAAACGATTCGCGCCTGTCCATGGGGACCTGCTGAGTTGGGGCGGACGGAATGCCGCAAGGACTTCGCCTTCGGAAAGGCGTGGAACGGTAAAGTCTATGCCACCAAGCAGGTGCGGCCGGTGTTTGTTGAGGAAGCGACTGAAATTGTTGTCACCACGGTTTACACCTACTACTTTTGATTGGAGATTCAGCCATGAAAATCAGCTACGACCCTGAAGTGGACGCCCTTAGCATCACGTTTCGTGAAACCACGGTGACGACCAAGCACCTCGCCGAGGGCATTGCGACCGATTTCGATGCGCAGGGACGGTTGGCGGGCCTTGAGGTGCTTGACGCGGCAAAACGATTCGGCGACCGGGAAACGTTTCGCACGCTTGAGGTCGAAGGCGTCGGCCCTGCCGTCGCCGCCGTGCACGAAAAACCTCCACGGAAATACGGAAGCTGAGGAACTGTCACGCAAACCACACCGGTCAAACTTCTGGATGTCGTCGCGCTGCTGGAAGACAAGCCCGACCTGGGCTTGGTCGCCGGACGGGTTGGCGCCGCTGTCGAGCTTCTCGCGCCAGACGTGTTCGAGGTCGAATTCCTCGATTCCGAAGGACGCACTGTGGCCCTGGCTGAACTGAACCGTCGCGAGTTACTGGTTCTTAAGCACGAACTCGCCGCGGCGGTCTAGTCCTCACCCAAACCGCAGCCGCTTGATGTCGTTCGTGCATTGGTTGTGGAGGAATCGAACGCGA
>DYDC01000157.1 GCA_020718125.1 Methylacidiphilum sp.
GCCGCTTCAACGCAAGCTAAATGTCTGATGTTGAGACCTGACCCCGATCACCGCCCCGATCACCGAAAGGGGTCACGGATCTTTCAGGTGTTGCTGATTATACCCGCCCCTTGACAACGACCGGTCAATCGGCAGCCGCGCCACAAACGGCAGGCCCGCCACCGCCACCAGGACGTAGCGCAGCGTGGCAAAAAACCCCAGCGCCAGCGCGACGCCGCTGCCCGTTACCGGTCCTAACAAATAAAGCATCGCCGCGTCGCGCGTGCCCACGCCGGCAAATGTGAACGGCAGCAATCCCACGAAAATCGCCATCGGCACCCGGCTCCACAACATGGCCGTGCCCGCCGTGCCGCCGGCGGCCCACAACGCGAACGAAAACTGCGCCATGTGCAACGCCCACAGTAACACCGCGCTCAACAGCACCGCCGCCATGCGCCGCGGCCGTGTGCGCAGATAGAGAATCACTCCCGCCGCCTGGCCGGCCTTGCGGATGAGTTTGCCGGCCAGACCGCCGCGCTCGAACATTGCGGCCCGCGCGATCCACGAGGCCACCGGCTCGGTCAACAACGCGAGGAACACCACTGTTCCGCCCGCGCCGCACGCCACCATCAGCCAGCCGAGTGGTTCCGTCGGCGGCACAAACACGGCCGCCAGCAGCATCAGCACCGCCAGCGAAGCCGTATCGAGCGCCTTCTCGAACAGGCCCAGCGTCACGCCGGTGGTCGCGTCGCCGCCGGGCAGGTCGCGGCGCAGGAAGATGCCCTTGACCACGTCGCCCATTTTGGAAGGCAACACGATGTTCAGCGCGGAAGAGGCCAGCACCAGTTCCGTCGCGCGCCAGCCGCCCAGCGGTTGATACGCACCGACGATCCAAGACCAGCGCCAGCCTGACAGCAACGTCTGCGGCACGAACATCAGCAGCGCCACGCCGAACCACACGGGGTCGAGTTGCCGGCAAACCTCCCAAAGTTCACGCCAGCCCGTCTGCCACCAGAGCAGCGCCAGCAACAGAAGCGAGAAAATCAGCAGCCAGTAGCGTTTCTTCATCGAGCGGAGGGGTTACTCGAAGCGCCGCACGACTTCGCACGCGCCCGTCGCGCGCAACGCCGCCGTCGCGTCGCGCAGATCGTCCCAAGCGCCCAGCGAGGCGTCTTGCCAGAGATTGGAGGTGGCTACATAGATGGAGGTCGCGTCGGTGGAACCGTAAAGCCGGGCAATGCGCCGGCCGGCATGGTCGGCAGACACCACGCGGTCGGTGACCTCGATCCTGCCGGCGGCGTCCCACGTGATCCGGCGCTCGAACCGCAGCGGCGCGGGGCGTTTGCCGGTGATCAACACCCGCTGCAGCATCGCGCGCAGCAGGTCCGGCGCGAGGCGGCCGACGGTGGCGTTGACGAGCCGGAACGCGACTTGGGTCATCGGCGTGGCGAGCTTCCGCGGTGCGCTGTGGAACCAGCCGCGCACGACCACGGCGCGGTCCTGCCAGTTGACCTCCGCGACGGGATCCACGATGTGCGACACGAGTCGCCGGTCGTCGTCGGTCACCGCCACCAAGCCGGTGTCATTGCGCACGAGCCGCGTGCCGCGATAGGCGCGGAAAACACCGCCCTTGCCGGTCGCGATGACGAGGTGGAGGTCGCCGTCACGAATGACGTGCAGCCGTGCGGCCTCAAACGACGTGCGGCCGGCCGGGGGCCGCCAGGGCGCAATTTGAGATTTGGGATTTGAGATTTGAGATGCTTCACGCGCTTGCCGCGCCTGGTAAGCGGCGATGTAGTCGTGCATCCAGTGGCAGAAAATCCGGTCATCATCCGGGTAGCCACGCCGGCCAGCCATTGCGCCCGCCAGCCAGCCATCCGCGAGATGAGTCGCCGCCGGCCACAACACCGCGAGCCGCTCGAAGCCCGATGGCAATACCTGGCAGGTGTTACGGCTGCCGGTCTCGCCCGCATACGACCCGTCGGGATGCAGGAAATGCGCCGCGAACCGCACCGCCCGTTCCAGCGCGCGGTTGAGATGCTCGCCGGGCAGATGCTCGCGCAGCGCGGCTAGAAACGCGATGGTCAGGCTCTGGTAGCCGGGGTCTGCGCCCTCGTATTCGGCGAACCAGCCTTCCTCATGCTGCCAGGCCAGACACACATCGAGCCGTTGCCGCGCTCCTTCCATCAGCGACGTGTCGCCGGTGAGCTTGGCGGTCCGCGCAGCGGCCAGCGCGACGAGGGCCTGATGATTGGAAAGACGGCCGGATTCCTGCCGTGACAGCAGCCACTGGACGCGGTGTCGCAAGCCCGCCAGCAGGTCCGACGCGCGCTCCTCCAGCAGCAGCAGCGCCTGCGCGCACGCCGCGGCGGCAAACGCGGTCGCGCCGAGCGCGCGTTCGCAGGGGAAGTAGTCGTCGCAGGAACCATCGGCATGGGCCGAGCGCGCGGCGTAGCGGACGCCGGCGATGGCCAGTTCGCGCAACCGGGCCGCGCCGCGCCAGCGGTTGCCGGGCAATTCCAACGTGCACGCCTGCGCCAGCGGCAGCACCAGCTCCTGATACATGCCGCTGGGAAAATCCTGGGTGCGGTAATGCCAGTAGTTCCGGTCGAAGCAGCCGTAGGTCGGCGAGCTGGGGTCGCGGTCCAGGAGCGTCAGGGCGCGCGGCGCCTGGGCCAGCGCCTGCTCCACATACCACTGGGCGGACACGGCCCCGGCAGGAGGGGTAGGGGCCGGTGCGCTCAATGCGGCTCCCGTTGCTGGGCTACGATCAAGTCGGCCAGCAGGCCGATGACGAGGATGAGCAGGGATGCGACGGCCAGGATCACGTCGGATTCCTGCAACGTATGATGCGGCGCCCAACCCCAATCATAGATGCCCCTGCCGAGCGCCAGCAGCCCGACGGCCACGGACAGCGGGAAGAACACGCGCAGGGGACGGAAATACATGATCATCCGGAAAACGGTGGTGGCGTATTTGGCCGTGTCCTTGATCGGATGGAACTTTGATTTGCCGATGCGCTTGCGGTAGCCGACCGCCACGTAGCGGACCGGGCGGCCGTTGCAGAGAAACGCCAGCGTCATCGAGGTCACGCATGAAAACCCATCGGGCACCACCCAGAGGTAGCGCAGCATGACATCGCGCTTGAACACCTTCAGGCCCGTGTTCAGGTCGGGGATGCGTTTGCCGCTGATCCATTGGGCCAGTTGGCGGATGAACCACTTGGCCGGCACCCGCAGCGGTTTCATCGTGCCCGCCTCCACGGTGCGCGCGCCGTTGACCTGGTCGTATGCGGGGAAAAACGACAGCATCTCCGGCAGATGCGACGCGACGTAGGTGCCGTCGGCATCCAGCATCGCCACCAGCCGGCCGCGCGCCTCGCGCACACCGGTCTTGCGCGACGCGCCGGAGCCGCCGTTCTCCACACGGCGGAACACCCGCACGCCCTCGGCCGTCGCGCGCTCGGCCGTGCGGTCGGTCGAGGCGTCGTCCACGACCAGGATTTCCCATGTGCCCGGCCACTCCCGGAGCGCTTCACGCACTTCGCGGATGACCGGCACGACGGCCTCTTCTTCGTTGTAGCTGGCCAGCACGACCGACAGGTCGAGCGGGCCGGCCGTTGGATACAGTTCAGGCATAATCGCTCACTTTGCAGGCCCCACGCGGACCACCGCGTAGTCGCCGGTTTGGAACAGGATGCGGTCTGGCGGCGGATTGGCCAGCACAAAACCGTCGCGCTGGCCGCGCGCGACCCGCTTCCGGTTCTCTTCGGTAAAGGGATGATAATACAAACTCGCCGCCGGATTGCGATACCGCGCGCGGTTCACCAGGAACACGTCCACCCCGTAACGCCCGCCCAACACATCCACCGTCCGCCAGTCACTGGCGAAAAACGCCGCCAACTCCGCGTCCACACGCTCCGACATCATGCGGTAGTAGCCCAGGTAATACGGCAACGACTCCTCCTTGGAAGCCAGCACACTGCGCCGCGTCCGCAACGGGATCGCGTCGGCATCCCGCGGGAAAGCTGCGACGAGCGTGTCCTTCGGCAGCGCCGCCAGAAAAGCGTATGCCTTCTCCAAATCGTGCGCGACCGGCTCGCGCAACTGCGACTGGATTCGGCGAACTGCATCGCCGGCGCAAACCGCCAGCACCGCCGCCGCTAACATCCACAACATCGCCGGCCGCTTCAGCCACGCGGAAACCCGTCCAGCCCAGCGCGCCCGGAGCAAAGCCGCCAACGCCCGCGGCACCACCGCCGCCAGACCGAGCATGAAAAACACCGGGAGCGCAAACCGCACATATCGGTTGGGGAGATGCATGGCAAACAATGTCGCGTGGGCCAGCCCGAACGCGGCCAGTGCCGCGCCGGCCAACGCCCATGTCTCCAGACCCACCGCGCCCCGAAACGCCACCGCGCCTACGATGATCAGGACCAGCCCGGCCAGAAACTCCCAGCCCCATCCGGACACAAGCCCGCTCCGGTCGCGTGTGAGATAAAAGTCCGTTGCGCTTCCCGAAAAAAACTCCGACCGTCCACCGGGGCCGAACTCAGGCATTGAAAGCGCCTCGGCCATCGTGGTCTTCGGGCCGATTCCTTCCGGCAAAGGTCCTCCGTAAACCGCCAGCAGCAATGCTGTCGCCACCAATCCCATCGCCACCAAGCTTGGCCAGCCGGCTGGCAGCCGCCGTTCACGGAACAGCCGCACGCCGATCACCACCGCGGACAGCAGACCCAGCGTGACGAACAACTGCGGGTAAAACAACGCCGCCAGCAGAAAGCTGACGCCCAGCCATCCATAACGTCGCGCCATCAAAGCCCACACCCCCAGCATCAACACAGGCAGGGCAAACGTCCTCGGCAGGCCGCCCTTGAGCAGCGCCAGCGGTTTGCGAGTCAGCGCCCACGTCGCAGCCACGACGCCGCCCAGCAGCGCCCCGCCTGCCGCCCGTTGGCCGAGCAGAAACGCCAGCACCGCCACCGCCGCCGTCAACGCCAGCGGAATGGTTTCCGCGAGCGCCTGGGCGTTCACCCACGGCGCCAGCGCGCGATAGAGCGCCTGATAACCGTAGGGCGCGAAAATCGGCCGTGAGAAAAACGCCGCCGCGACATCGCCGGGGAAAAGCTCCGGGTCCGTAAACCGGCAGGTCCACCACACGTGCTGGCAGAGATCGTCCCTGAACTTGTCGTCTCGCAGCCAATCGGGCAGGAAAGCCTTGCACGCCATGATGAGCGCCAGCAACGCGACGAACACCACGGCGAGCCGGCGGGTGCGGGCTTCGGCCGCCAGGCTCGCGTCGCCCCCGGCGCAACCGGCGCACGATTCAGGCGGTATGCTGGTGTTTTCCGGCATTTTGGAGGCGGCAGATTCGCGGAGCCGCCCAGTGATGTCAAGCGCCGCCCGGCCGCAGCGGGTCGCCTGTCTGTGCAGGTTCCAAGTCTTGCGTCTGCCCCGGCTGTCCGTTACTCTCGCGCCATGCCACTTGCGGCGAGATGCCATTCCCGCGTGGACGATCTACGACATGTGCAACGCCGTGGACGAGGCGGCGCGGACTGGTAACATCCGGATCGTCTTAAAAACCAAACACCCATTGGACCCTGCGTATGAGCGCACTGGAGATTGAGGTCGGGATCGTGACCATCAGCGACCGCGTGGTCGCGGGCGAGTGCCAGGACGAAGCCGGGCAGGCGCTGGAGCGCGCGCTGGCGGGCCGCGGCAGGAAACTCAAGGCCAAACGGCTGGTGTCGGATGACGCGGCGCAAATCGAAACGGCCATCCTCGAATTGGCGGATCACGAGGATTGCGCGCTCGTGCTGACCACTGGCGGCACGGGCCTGGCGCCGCGCGAGGTGACGCCGGAGGCCGTGCACGCCATCGCAGTCAAGGAACTGCCCGGCTTCGGCGAGATGATGCGGGCCGAGTCGGCGAAGATCAGCCGTCACGCGATGCTGTCGCGCGGCATGGCGGCGGTGGTCGGCCGCGCGCTGGTGGTGTGTCTGCCGGGAACTCCCAAGGGGGCGGTCGAGTGCCTGAGTTTCGTCGCCGGCATCATCCCGCACGCGGTGGGGATGATCAGCGAACAACCGGCGGCGCACGGATGAACCAGCGGACGGGGATGAGGAAGTCTCGACCCAGCGTCTGGGCGCTCGCTTGCGCCCTGCTGATTGGCGGCCTGCCTGTTCTGGCCGATGCGCCCGACAAGGTGCGCGACTTGACGAAGGCGCGGCAGGCCGAGCGCGACAGGGCTGTGGCGAACATTCCCATCGTGGCGCCGGAAGAGGTTTATCGGCGTTGGTTTGAGGCAATGAAGACCGGGCGGTTTGCAGAAGCGTCACGGTTCATTGCCGAGGACTCGTTGCGAGCGATGAAAGCGGTCTTGATTCGCTCGCTGCGGGCCGCATCGCTGGAGGAACGGGCGGACTTCATCAAGGCGGCAGGATTCAAGTCGGCCTCCGAAGTCCAACATGCCAGCTCCACAAAAGTCTTCGCCGGCTGGATGCAGAGCGGCTGGCGGCTGCGCGGCGCGCTGGAGCGCATCCGGCAGGGAGAGGTCGCCGGCGTCCAACTGGCAAGGCGTGGTGAAGGCCAGTTGCTGGTTGTGGAACTCAAGTCTGCAGGGGGCTTGTCACGGCAGGAAGTGGCGTGCGAACAGCAAGAGCGGGAGTGGCGGCTGAAGATCGAGTTTACGCCAGTGATCGGGGTCAGGTCTCAACATCAGACATTTAGCTTGCGTTGAAGCGGCTGGCGGCGCATTC
>DYDC01000158.1 GCA_020718125.1 Methylacidiphilum sp.
CTGTGTGGCGGAAGCGTTGATCGCGGCCTTGCCGGAGCCGCTTCGCGCGTTGCTCCCACCCGGCGCAGCCACGCTCGCGGCGCTGCATGATGTGGGGAAAATCTCGCCGGGGTTTCTGATGAAGTGCCCTGCTTGGTTGGCGCGCTTCAGTCTTCAGCAACAAGCGTTGCATTGGGTTGGCTCTGAATCCAACCACGCGAAAGTCAGCCAACACCAACTGCAAACGGTTCTTCCTACCAAAGCCGCTCTATGGTCGGTGGCGGCTGGGGCGCACCACGGGCGAATCCTAGGTCGCAAAATCACCCAGATGGCCGAAGCTGATCCGGCTTTCTTCGCTGAGCAACGGGCGAGATTGGTTGCCAAGATGTGTCAACTCTTTGGCCCGTTGCCTACTAACAAAGCCGACGATGCGGCACTGTGGTTCTTCGCAGGGCTAATCACAGTCGCTGACTGGTTTGGCTCGGACGAGCGGCGTTTCCCACTCTCGTGGCCGGAAAATCCAATCGCGGACATTGCGCTCTCCCGGCAATGTGCTGCCACTTCCCTCAGCGCGGCAGGATGGCAACCTGCCTCCGCCACCGCCGGGCTTTCATTCGCGCAACTGTTCTCATTTTCGCCGAACCCGCTTCAACAAGAAGCCGCCGAGCGTGGTCGGTCACCGGGTCTTTACCTGATCGAAGGACCGATGGGCTGCGGCAAAACCGAGGCCGCATTGCACATCGCCTATGAACTTATTCAGCGTGGCCACCACCACGGCATCTTTTTCGGCTTGCCGACTCAGGTAACGAGCAACCGGATTCATCGCCGAGTTCGAGACTTTGTGTGCAAAGCATTTTCGGATGCTGGCGAAGTGAGGTTGGCGCACGCGGCTTCCTGGCTCCACGGCGAAGAGATAATGAGGCTCCAGCCTGCCGTGGGAGGCAGCGACGAGGAGGCCGTCTCAGCACACGCCCACGCGCAGGCAGCCCGGTCGTGGTTCGCATCGGCCAAGCGGGCGTTGTTGGCACAGTTCGGCGTCGGCACCGTGGACCAAGCGTTGCTCGGCATCGTCGCCGCAAACCATTTCTTTGTCAGGCAATTCGGCCTCGCTGGGAAGGTCGTCATTCTGGACGAAGTCCATTCCTACGATCTCTACACAGGGACACTGCTTGACCGGTTGATCGAAAGACTGCTGGCACTGAAGTGCTCCGTCATTGTCTTGTCGGCCACGCTCACCGACGAGCGACGGCGACAACTGCTGCAAGCAGCCAGACTGGACGCCGCAGAATTGCAGCCCCACTACCCGCTGCTTTCTGGCGGCATGCCTGGCGAAACCGCTTTTCAAGCTCCCGTCCAGTCGCCAACACCGCAACAGGTTTTCGTTCGCTGCGTCCCACCTGACACGCTTGCGCTGGCCGAGGAATGCCTGGCGCGCGCCGCGCGGGGCGCTTGTGTGTTGTGGATTCGAAACACCGTCGCTGATGCGCAAGAAACCTTCCGGTCGCTTCTCGGCTCGCGCCACGAAGGCGGCCCGCAAATCGGACTGCTGCACAGCCGCTTCCCATTTTTTCGCCGTGAGCAGTTAGAGGAACAGTGGCTCGGCGCGCTCGGCAAGAACTCTGCGGATCGTCCGCGCGGTTGCGTGTTGGTCTCAACACAAGTCGTCGAGCAAAGCGTGGACATTGACGCCGATTTCCTCGTCACCGACCTCGCGCCGACGGACATGCTCCTGCAACGCCTCGGCCGGCTCTGGCGGCACCCGCGCGGCACGCGGCCCACGAAGGCGCCAGAAGCGTGGATTGCTTGCCCAGAAATCCCTGCTGAAGCCACTGCGGACGAACTGCGCCAAGCGCTCGGCAAGTCGGCGAGAGTTTACGCTCCCTACGTGCTGCTCCGTTCGTGGAAAGTTTGGCGCGAACGCGCTTCGCTGGCTTTGCCCGACGACATTCGCAATCTGCTCGAAGCCACCTACTCGCCGCAGACCGCCGAGCCGTCAGCTTGGAACGAACTCCACGAGGAAATCGAAACCGTGAAGGCCAAGCTTGCGGCCATTGCAGAGGCAGCCACGCGCGTTCTCGCTGAGCCGGCGCTGAAGGATGAGGAAGGCGTTCAAACTCGCTGGAGCAACATGGCGACCGCTCAAGTGCTGTTGGCCTGTGAGATAGAGCCGCTACCGGGCGGGACAGTGCGCATCGAGTTGGCCGACGGCTCCGAAACAACCGTGAGCGCACGCGATTGGAGTCTCGACGCCGCACGCGCCATCCATGGCAATCTCGTCAAGCTTCCGTTTTATCCGGTGGGTGCCGCAGTCCGCGAGGCACCAGACTGGCTGCGCCTTCACGCCAATGGCGCGGTCTGTTGCGGGCAGCTTGATGGCCAGCGAGTGGTGCTCGCCGGCGGCAGCGTTGACTTCGCGCTCGCTTACGACCCCTCACTTGGCCTAGAAATCAGCCGTCAATCCCAATCGCAGCGAACCCAAACCCGTTTCGATGACGATGAACCTTGCGACTGACCCGTGGATTCCCGTGGTCTTCGACACCGGCTGCGCCGGTTTCGTGAGCTTGCGCGGGGCTTTCGCGCGCGGTATGGAGATCCGAGACCTGAGCGCGCGCCCCCACGAACGCGTTGCATTGATGCGCCTCTTGCTATGCGTAGCCCACGCCGCGCTCGACGGGCCGGAGGATGAAGCCGCGTGGGTTGAGTGCGGCAAAGGTCTGCCGAAGGCCACCGCGGACTATTTGGCCAAGTGGAAGCATGCTTTCGAACTTTTCGGAGACGGCCCACGGTTCTTGCAGATACCCGACCTTCATGTTGTCGGCTCCAAAGATGAAGACGAAGGCAACTCCGTCAGCAAACTTGATCTTGCGCTGGCCACAGGAAACAACACCACGCTTTTTGATAACGCGGGGGGCGGCAACCGGGGTTTTGCCGACGCGCAACTTGCAGTTATGCTTCTGAGCTTCCAGTGCTTTTCGCCGGGTGGCCGGATCGGTGTGGCCAAATGGGCCGGCAAGGAAACTCCCGGCAAAGGTTCCAGCAATCACGCGCCTTGTGCTCCCGCCGCGATGCTTCACGCCCTGTTGCGGGGGCCAAATCTTCTCGAAACCGTGCGGCTGAATCTGATCACACGCGAAACTGTCGAAGCCGCCTACGGTGCCGGCAAATGCGGACGCCCTGTTTGGGAAACCATGCCGGGCACCGCCACCGATCAACCCGCAGTCGCCAACGCCACCAAGAGTTATCTCGGCCGGCTTGTTCCCCTCAGCCGCGCCATCCTCCTCGCGGAAGATCGTCGCACGATGATTCTCGCAAATGGCCTTGCCTATCCTTCCTATCCCGAATGGCGTGAGGCCATGGCCACCGTCGTGGTGCGGGAGGTGAAAAACAAGCAGGAGCGTTTCCTTCTCGGCGCTTCGCCGCAACGTGGCATCTGGCGCGAACTGCATTCGCTAACCGTGCGGCGGCTCGGCGGCGACGTTGCAGGGCCACTATCGCTCCAAAACATTTCTTCCGATCAGTCTGTTGACTTATGGGCGGGCTGTCTTGCCACGGACAAGGCCAAGGTCCTCGACACCCTTGAATCCGTTTTCCACATCCCCGCCGCCATGTTTGCTGACTTGGGGCGGAAACGTTACGAAAACGGTGTTGCTCACGCCAGCGCCTGGGCTGGGGCGCTGAGGTTTGCCGTGGGGACTTGCTTGGAGGCGCTCAAAGTCGAGCCGGATCGCATCACCTCTGTGCGTATCGCGTCCAGCACGCGATTTTGGACTGCGATTGAAACTCGTGTGCCGTTGCTGCTCGAAATCGCCGCCAATCCAGCCCGGCTCGGACCCGGCGGCGATTATGCCGCGAGCGATTGGGGACGCGCTGTCCGCCGCGCCGCGCGCGAAGCCTACGAGTTTGCGTGTGCGCACGACACGCCGCGCCAGTTGGAGGCGTTCGCCAAAGGTCTGCGGCGCCTGCGGCTTCCACCGAACATCAAACCAAATCCGAAAGCATCATGAACTACGAAGAACGCGCCGAACGTTTCATTGCCGCGCTGCGCCGGGTCCGCGAAGACCGCGGCCGAATGGCCGACCTGCGCTGCGGCTTGAAGGACACCACTCAAACCCGCGCCTTTGCCACGCTGGCTGGGTGCGGTGGACGCGTGGATAGCGTCATTGATCTGACCGTCGCCGCTCTTTATGCGCTCCACCCGAAGGAATCCGCTGACCGTAACCTCGGCACGACTTGGCGCCGACTGCGCTTTGCAGCTTACGGCGCGAGCGACGAACGCAACTCGCTCGACGTGCGGTTCAGCCGATTGCTTGCCTGCCGCACAGCCGAACAGTTGTGCGAGCGCCTGCTTCCGTTTGTGACTTTCGCCAAGTCTCACGAGGCCGGCATCAACTACGTCGCGCTTCACACCGACCTCTCGCGCTGGGATTGGAGCGACCGCGCCCGGCTCGATTGGGCGCGCGAGTATTGGCAAGCGCGGGAAGACGAGGGAGAGCCAACGACCCCAGCGGAGACACAATCTGCAACCTGAACTTTGCCGCCAACCGTCGGCGGCACACGTGCCATGACTCATCTGACTCAGATTGATCTACCCTACGAACTGGCGGCCACGCTCCGCCTGCGGGACAGCTACGATTGGCACCAGCACGCATGGCAATGCTTCCCCGGACGACCGAAGGACACGCGTGATTTCCTCACGCGATTGGAGGACAGGCCGGAAGGTTTCCGCCTGCTGATCGTCTCGCCCCATGAGCCGACGCGGCCAGACCGGTGCCCTCCTGACAGCTGGCGGAACCGCACGATTCCCGAAGGCTACTTTGGCCGCACGCGCTACGCCTTCCAACTCCGCGCAAACCCGACGAAAAAGGTGACCTCGCTGAATCCCGATGGCTCGCCGAAGAAGAACAGCCGGCGCGTTCCCTTGCGCACGCGCGAGGAATTGCTCGCGTGGCTCCAGCGCAAGAGCGAGCAAGGCGGTTTCCGTGTGGACTTGGAAACCGTGCGCACGATTCCGCAGGGCTTGGAACGATTCACCAAAGCGGGCGCTCGCGGGACGCACACGGCCGTCGAGTTCCGCGGCGTGCTCGAAGTCACCGACCCTGCGGCATTCCACGCCGCATTCACGCGCGGCATCGGCTCGGCCAAAGCGTTCGGCTTCGGCCTGCTGGTGATTGTGCCGTTACAGTGAGGCAATCAACCGCTCGTATTCGTCATGAGAACCAATCCAAAACCAGACCAATCCCTCGGGGCGTTCCTTGGCGAGGGCGCGATACCCACGCGACGCGCGGGCCGACCACCCCCTGCCTTTGCGCTCAAACCGCAGGGAAGGATGCCGGGGATTCTGCTTGAGAAGCGCAAACGCCTTGTCCGCCAATTCCTGAGTCTCTTTCGGCAGGTTGTGATAGCACTTCCAGAATTCCGAGCTGGTGAAGTGCCTCATAGCTCTTTGCAGCGGCCAGCCTCGAAATCCCGATCCGCCTGGTCGAACAGCTTGTCCAGCTTGCCGGATTCGGCATCCGCCTCAATCTGGCGGTCCCATGCCTCTTCGCGCAAGGCGATCAGGCGGTCCGTCAGTTTCCAGAATTCATCCTTCGGAAGATGGGCAATCGCTGCTTCGATTTCCGTTACCGTGCTCATGCCCCAAAACTACCGCCACGCAACAAACCTTTCAACCCTCAACTCTTAACCATCAACCAAGGACATCCACACATGAAACTCATCGAACTCCATATCCTCCAATCGTTCCCCGTATCGTGTCTCAACCGCGACGACGTCGGCGCGCCCAAGACCGCCGTCTTCGGCGGCGTCACCCGCGCCCGTCTCTCCAGCCAGTGTCTGAAACGCGCCATCCGTGAGTTTGCCCAAGACAATCTCCCAGCGGCCCGCTTTGGCGGTCAGCGCACCAAGCTGATTATTGAGCCGCTTAAGAAGGCTCTCTTGGAACAAGAAGTGGCCGAACCCGCCGCCGCCAAATACGCACTCGAAATCGCCGACCTGCTCTCCGGCCTCGATGACAAAACGGTGGACAAGGAAGGCAAAGCGAAAGAAGGCAAGATTCCGCGCGTCGGCACGCTGATCTTCCTCTCGTCCGCCGAAATCAAGGCGCTAGCCGCCGACGTAGCCAAGCTGGTGAAGACTGACGCCAAGGCGAAGCTCGACACAAAGAAACTCATCAAAGCCTGCCAGTCCGCGCCGCTGAGCGACGCGGCGGACATTGCCATCTTTGGGCGCATGGTTGCCAAAGGTCCCGACCTCACATTGGAAGGCGCGGCAATGTTCAGCCATGCGCTCTCCACGCACAGGGCCGACAACGACATTGATTTCTTCTCCGCCGTGGACGACGCGAAGCTCAAGGAAGAGGACGCCGGCGCAGGGATGATAGGCACGCTGGAGTTCACCTCGGCCGTTTATTACCGCTACGCCGCTCTGAACCTTGCCTTGCTGGCGGACAAAGATCATCTCGGTGCGCTCACCGCAGACGAGCGTCGCAAGGTGGCGGATGCCTTCATCCACGCCACGCTGCTCGCCGTGCCGGAAGCCCGCAAGAACTCCATGAACGCCCACAACCCGCCGGCTTGCGTGCTGGGCATCTACAAGGACCACGGCCAGCCGATGCAATTGGTCAACGCGTTCGAGAAACCAGTCTGGTCGAAACAGGGCCTCATCGAAAAATCCATCGAGGAACTCAAAAACCATCACGCGGCAATGAAGAAGACGTGGAACATCGAAACCACGACCGAGGTCGCCATCCCCGACG
>DYDC01000159.1:0-1263 GCA_020718125.1 Methylacidiphilum sp.
CTATTCTCGTCCGTCCCTCTGGGACTTGATCGTGGTGCGTGTGTCAAGTTGCGCCCCCAGGTCAGGCGCAACGAATGAAGCGTTGATTGGAGCGATGCTTCGGCGTATAAGCGCGACCGTGAGCGAGGAAGAAACCCAAACGATGTGGAACCCGAACACAAAACAATTTGCCAAGCTTCGGCTACGGATCTCTGTAGAAAACCTGGAAATTGTCTTTGTGGGAGACCGGCCGAAAGCGCGCGCCCCAAGCGGGCGCGGCGGTTTGTGTTTCTCCCACAGGCGCTTCCAGGCGCCTCTACGGAGGGCGCGTTGAGTTCGCGCCCCTTTTTGTTTCCGTGGCTTGTGCTGCGCCGGATGGGTGAATCGCACGGCGACAGAGCACGCATGAAAGCGACCTTCTTGAAGGCTGCAAGCAAACCAGTCACTAGAACAAGAACACGGAGGCTTCACATGAACACAGACATTGCAACGAACATTTATCGGACGATTCTGGCGAGCTGTCTCGTCTTTGTCCTGCAGCCAGCCGCCGCGAATATTGGCGACTACTACGTCTTCACGCTCACCGACGGCAAGACTGTGGAAGGCAAACTTGTTGCCGATGACGCTGGCAAAGTTGAGGTTGAGCAGAATCTCCGCGGGATCATCCAGCGCGTGCCTGTTCTTCGAAATAAGGTGGCTGACTTCAAGATGCTATCCGCGGCCGAGGTTCAAGAACGCACAAAGGCAGCGGCTCGGCCGGCTGCATCTTCCACTGCTCCTGCATTTCCGACCGCACCTCAAGTTGCGTTTCCCGGTCAAGCGGCTGGAGATCCAACGCAACTAATCCAACAGGGGCGACAACTTCTGGGTCAGGGCAGGGTTTCGGAGGCCATCCAGATTCTTGAGCGGGCAGTTGGGTCCGGCTCGGACTCCAATACACCATCCGAGCCGAGGGAGTTGCTGCGGCAAGCGTATGCCGCTTGGATGCAGTCATTGCAGAATTCAAGGCAGCAATTAGCCGCCCAAGTAGATCTCGCCAAGCAACAAGTTGAGCAGACACAAAAAACAGTGGATGCAAATCAGAAGACGCTTGCAGACCTCCAAAAGCAATTAGTCACACCTCCGTCACACCATGGCGACTGGTATGACAACTCTGCTCGAAACGAGGCGAGAAACAGAATCCCCGCTGTTCAAGTTTCCATAATGACAGACACTATCGAGTTGAATAAGCGTTCAGCGACGCTCGCTCGCTTGGTCCAACAACTTGCAACGCTCGACCAGCAG
>DYDC01000159.1:1786-6550 GCA_020718125.1 Methylacidiphilum sp.
CTATTGAGTCAGGTTGGACGATACAGCTCCCTTCACTGTTGCTAACGCCTCCAGAAACCCCTTGGTATGTCGCCAACCTGAAATGGATACTTGGCGGCTTGGTGGCGCTTTGGATTCTGTCCAAGGTTATTCGCATATCCCGGTAGGCGGTCCGCTGAGCGGCAGCACCATCTTCATCCCGAAGTGTTTGAGTTGGCCGCTGATACTGTTGGGTGTTGACGGCGACGCTCACATCAGCGGGGAGCTTCGCGACGGCGATGGCAGCTCAGCAGTGATAGCGGCAGGAGAAGATGATGAGCGCCTCATCTGTGACTTTGTAAACGAGGCGATGTTCGTCATCGATGCGGCGCGACCAGCAGCCTTTCAACTCGTGCTTGAGCGGCTCCGGCTTGCCAATGCCGCCGAACGGGTCGCGCATCGTTTCGACAATCAGCCGGGTCAGGCGCTCAAAAAGTTTGGGGTCGCGCGCGGCCCAGTCTGTGTAATCGCGGAACGCCTCGGCGTGAAACGAAACCGTTCTCATCGAAACGGCGTCTGGTCGGGCGTGACGAGGTTGCGGCCAGCTTCCACATCAGCCACGGCTTGGAGCAGCCGTTCGCGGTTCGCGGGCGAGCGCAACAGATAGTCGGTCTCATCGCTTTCGGAAACAGCGACCTCAATCTGCTTGTGGCTGAACGCCGACTTCAGGCTCTCGAGAAACTTGCTGTCGAGTTCGTCCGCATTGAGCCGGTAGATGGTGAACATGGCGCGTAATCCTTTTGACGGCCAGACGCTAACCTTGTCCGCCGCCGCTGGCAAGCTGCGAAAAACGGGGGCATCCCGCATCACATCAAGAACACCGGGTCCACATCCACCGCCACGCTCACGTCGTCCGGTAGCTTTGCGGCGGCGACGGCGCGCGTGACGGCTTCGGTCAGTTTCATGATTTGAGTGGTGCGCAGGAGCATCTGGTAGCGGAAGAAACCCTGGATGCGCGCCATCGGCGCGGGCGCGGGGCCGGCGACGTGGGCATACTTCTCGACTTGCGCGCGCAACTGTTCGCCGAGGGCCTCGGCGTTGCGGCGGACCTTCTCCTCGTTGCGGCCGCGGAACAGCAGCGCCACCGCGCGCGTGAACGGCGGATAGTCGAACTGGCGGCGAAACTCCATCTCGTGCTGGTAGAACCCGGCGAAGTCGTGCTGGCGCGCGTAGCGGATCGCGTCGGCGAACGGCGTGAAGGTCTGCACGACGACCTCGCCCTCGACCTCGCCGCGGCCGGCGCGGCCGGCGACCTGCACGATGAGCTGGAACGTGCGTTCGGCGGCGCGGAAGTCCGGCATGTGCAGCCCCATGTCGGCCCAGATGATGCCGACGAGCGTCACGTTCGGGTAATGCAGCCCGCGCGCGATCATCTGCGTGCCGACCAGCACGTCAATCTTGCCGGTGCGGAAGTCGCCGAGGATTTCCTTGTAGAGTTCCTTGCGAACCATCACGTCGGAGTCCATGCGCGCGACGGCGGCCTTCGGGAAGTTCTTGGTGACGGCGCTCTCGATCTTCTCGGTGCCGACCCCGGAGAACTTGATGTCGGGCGCGCGGCAGGCGGGGTTGGGGCAGCGGTCGGGCGGCGGCTCCCGATGGCCGCAGTAGTGGCACTTGAGGACGTTCTCCCGGCGGTGATGGACGAGCGAGACGGAGCAATTGCCGCACTTGGCGACAAAGCCGCAGATGGGGCAGATCACCGAGGTTGAGTAGCCGCGGCGGTTGAGGAACAGCATGACCTGCTCGTGCTTTTCGAGCCGCGCGGCGATGGCGTCGCGGAGCTTGGCGCTGAAGACGGAGATCGCCTTCTTCTTGTGCGCCTCCTCGCGCAGGTCCACGACGCGGATGCGGGGCATGGTCTTGTGGTCAATCCGCTCCGGCAGCACCGCCAGCCCGTATTTCGGCGCGCGGCCGTCCGCGACGGGTTGTGTGTTGTAGAAGGTCTCCAGCGCGGGCGTCGCCGAGCCGAGCACGACCGCACACTTTTCCAGCTTGCCGCGCACGACCGCCACGTCGCGCGCGTGGTAGCGCGGCGCGTCCTCTTGTTTGTAGGAGGTCTCCTGTTCCTCGTCCACGACGATGAGGCCAAGCGGGTTGACCGGCGCGAACACCGCCGAGCGCGGGCCGATGACGATGCGGGCGCGGCCGTCGCGGATCTTGTGCCATTCGTCGTGGCGCTCGCCGCTTGAGAGGTTGCTGTGGAGGACGGCGACCTCGGTGCCGAACTTCTTGTGGGCGAAGCGCGACTTGAACCGCTCGACGGTCTGCGGCGTCAGCGCGATCTCCGGCACGAGCACGATGGCGCCCTTGCCGGCGGCCAGCGCCCGCTCGATGGCCTGGAGATAAACCTCGGTCTTGCCGCTGCCGGTGACGCCGTGGATGAGCACGACCGACGGCGTCAGCGTCTCCATGCTTTTCTTCACGAGATCGAGCGCGGCCTGCTGCGCCGCGCTCAGTGGCAACGGCTCGCTCGGCACGAACACGTCGTCGCGGAACGGGTCGC
Source organism: Methylacidiphilum sp. (assembly GCA_020718125.1). Classification (GTDB taxonomy): domain Bacteria; phylum Verrucomicrobiota; class Verrucomicrobiia; order CAIQCK01; family CAIQCK01; genus JACRKA01. Next base: position 4,308 of record DYDC01000159.1, read on the forward strand.
GCTCGACGGTGCGCGCGCCGATCTCGACAAGGCCCTTGCGCTTGAGCGCCTCGACGACAGCCGCGGTGACACTCGCCTTGCGGAGCAACTCGGCGAGGAACAGGCCGCTCTCGTTGGCCTTGAGGATTTCGACGACGAACTTCTGCTTGGCGGCGCGCGGGCCGGGCATGGCCGCGTCTTCCACGCCGTCGCGCAGCCGGACGTGGAGGTTTTGTTTGAAGCTGGTCTCGCCGCGACGGACCACCTCCGGCAGGACGCAGCGCATCGCGCTCTCGACAGGGCAGCAGTAGTAGCGCGCCATCCAACGAGCGAGTTCGATCAACGGCGGGTCGAGCAGCGGGCGGGGGCCGATGACGTCGGTGATCTCCTTGATCTTGGGGTAGCTGGATTGCCCGGTGAAGCCGACGACGTGGCCCTGCACGGCGCGGGGGCCGAACGGCACGCGGACGCGCGAGCCGACGCGGACGACCTCGCGCAACCGTTCCGGGACGCGGTAGTCGAACTCGCGCCCGGTGGCGATGTCCACGATGACTTTGGCGATGGCGCCCATGGGACGTAATGCGTATTGCGTAATGCGGAACCACTCTAGCGGATTGCGTCCAGAACCGAAGGGCGAATTACGGGTTGCGAATCGTTGTTTCCGGTCGTCATACTCGGCGCGTGAGCATGGTCCGACAACTGCGCGGCGTGGTGGTGGCCGGGGGCGTGGTGTGCGCGCTGCTGGCGGCGGCGTGGTTTGTCTATGACTACTGGCACGACCACCGATTTGACGCGGTGATCACGGGGGCGGCGGAGAAGCACGGACTCAGCCCGTTCCTCGTGAAGGCCGTCGCGTGGCAGGAGAGCCGGTTCGAGCCGGACGCGCGTGGCAGGAAGGGCGAAATCGGCTTGATGCAGGTGATGCCGTCCACGGCGGGCGAATGGGCGAAGGTCAACGGCGTGGCAGGATTCGAACCGCGCGCGCTGTTCGATCCCGCCGCGAACCTCGACATCGGTTGCTGGTATCTGCGGCGCGCGTTGGACCGCTGGACGAACGTCACGTCGCGGCCGGTGCCGTTCGCGCTGGCGGAATACAACGCCGGCCGCAGCAACGCGCTGCGCTGGGCCACGGGAGCGAAACCGTTTGACGCGGACAAGTTCATCGAGGCCATCACGTATGGCTCGACGAAATGTTACGTGAAGGCGATCGAGGGGCGTTGCCGGCGCTACATGCAGCGCGGGCACTTGTGAGGCGTCCAGGACGATAAACAGCCGGCGGTCATAGACCGCCGCTACAGAAGTGCGGCTTCCAATCCCGTTTGCCTTCGAGGCAGAGGAGCCACTGCGCGGCGGCGCTGAGGAGATGGGCGTAGCCGCCGCTGTCGGAGAGCAAATCCCACGGCGTGCCGATGCCGCAGTCGCCGTTGCCGATGCCAGTCGGGATGCGGCCAAACTTGTTGAAGATCGCTTCCCACGTGCGCGGGCCGCCGGCAAGCTCGTGCTCCAGGAACATCGTCACCTGCCGCTCGCTGCTGGCGCTGGCGGTTCACAGGACGGCGGCGAGGAACGGCGACGGGCGCACGTTCATCAGCGTTTCCGCGGGGCGTCGAGGACTTCGCGGAGTTTGCGGGCGAGGACGATGGGGGAGACGGGTTTCTGGAGGAAGGCGGTGCCGGAGTTCAGCGCTCCGTGGTGGACGATGGCGTCGTCGGTGTAGCCGGACATGTAGATGATCTTGGTTTCGGGGCGTTTGGCGACGAGTTGCCCGGCGAGATGGCGGCCGCTCATGCCGGGCATGACGACGTCGGTGAGCAGGAGGTGGATGCGTCCGCGGTGTTTGTCGGCGAGGTCAAGGGCGGTGGCGCCGCAGTTGGCGGCGATGGCGCGGGAGATCATCGCTTCGCTGCCGTCGGGAAGCTCCGGTGACAGCTCCTGGGTCAGCGTCTGCGGTTTGTCCTCCAGGATCATCTGCCGGATCAATGAGTTCGGCTCCAGCGGCATCTGCTCAGTGCGCCGGTCGAAAACCTCGCCCCGGGCATTGGCCGTGAAGGTGCCGGTGAGCACATCGGGTGTCTCGCCGACGAACCACATCTCCATCCAGTCGAAGCCCAGGTATTCGCGGCCCAGCGTAACGGCATGGCGGCACAACTTAAATGACACCGAAGTGGACGGGCTGAGGGGGCGAAAAACTCACGCGACGCGCAGCATCCCGGCGGGCCTGCCGTGCCGGATCCATGCGCCCCGGCGGCGGGGGCGCAACTTGA
>DYDC01000160.1 GCA_020718125.1 Methylacidiphilum sp.
GCTGACGTCTGACCGCTTATGAAATTCGGCATCATCCAATTCCCCGGCTCCAACTGCGACCTCGACAAGCTCTGGGTCTTGCGGGACGTGCTCAAACAAGAAGCCCGTTACATCTGGCACAAGGACACCGACATCGGCGACCTCGACTGTATCGTCGTGCCAGGCGGCTTCAGCTACGGCGACTACCTCCGCACCGGCGCCATCGCCCGCTTCTCGCCCGTGATGAAGGCCGTCGCCGACCACGCCGCCAAGGGCAAGCTCGTCATCGGCATCTGCAACGGCTTCCAGATTCTCTGCGAAGCCGGCCTCCTGCCCGGCGCGCTGCTGCGCAACCGCTCGCTCCAGTTCCGTTGCGAGCACGTCTTCATCCGCATCGAGACACAGAAGTCGCCGTTCACCTGCCTCGCATGCGGAAACCAGATCATGCGCATCCCGGTCGCGCACGGCGAGGGTTGCTACTTCGCCGACCCGGCAACCATCGCCGAGATGAAGAAGAACAACGAGATCCTGTTCCGCTACGTGGACGCGCGCGGCCGCGTGGTGGACACCGCCAGCCCGAACGGCTCGGTCGAGAACATCGCCGGCATCTGCAACAAGGCCCGCAACGTCTGCGGCATGATGCCGCACCCCGAGCGCGCCTCCGAGGACGAACTCGGCGGTGCCGACGGCCGCATCGTCTGGGAGAGCATCCTCAACCACCTTGGCGGCGTCGAGCGCGTCCACGAGAGTGTGCTGGCGGGAGGGCGCTGAGGTGCTGAGGTTCGATGCACATCATCACTCGCAAACGGCTCAACGAGTTCGCGGAGAAGCATCCCACCGCGACCGCCGGGTTGGCGCACTGGTATCGGGTGATGAAGAAAAACAACTTTGCCAACTTCGCCGCTTTGCGCGCCGCGTTTCCTCACGCGGACCAAGTCGGCGGGCTGACGGTGTTCAACATCGGCGGCAACAAAGCCCGATTGATCGCCGCGATTCACTACAACCGCCGGAAGCTGTATATTCGCGGTGTCCTGACCCACGCTGAGTATGACGCGGGCGGATGGAAAGAGAAGTAACCATGTCCACAACGCAAATCGAAAAAGCGATGACTGCTTGGCCGCAGGTCAAGGCGGCGCTCTATATGCCGCGCAACGAGCGCGAATACCGCCAGCTTGTGAAACTGCTCGACCGGCTGGTTGACGAAGTCGGCGAGGACGAAAACCACCCGTTGGCCTCCATGATGGAAGTGCTCGGCGTCCTCATCGAGAAATACGAGGACGAGCACGTGCCGGAGCTTGCGTGATGAGCGTCGTAATCGCCAATACCGCCCATGCTATTCGTTTCATCGGCGGGAAGTTCTGCGCCAAACTGAGCGACGGCCGTCGTCCGGCAGTTCCGCATCGCAAGATCCCGTGGCTATCATGGCTGGCCAAGGCCACTCCAAAGCAACGCAACGCGTGGTCCCTGGAGCCGGGCGGCTTCGCCATCTACTGGGACCAACTCGACGACGGCATCGAGATCGGCCACTTGTTGGCCATGGAAGCTATCGTTTGACTCCACCACGGGTTTTTTGAACGGCAAACTCTTCTTACCATCTCTGAAATGACCGACCCAATAATCACCCCCGAAATCATCGCCGACCACGGCATCACGCCGGAGGAATTCGAGCGCATCAAAGGCGTCCTCGGGCGCGAGCCGAACTTCACCGAGCTGGGCATCTTCTCCGTGATGTGGAGCGAACATTGCTCCTACAAGAACTCCAAGCCGGTGCTGAAGACGTTCCCGACCAAAGGCCCGCAAATCCTCGTCGGCGCGGGCGAGGAGAACGCCGGCGTCACCGACATCGGCGACGGCTGGGCCATCTCGTTCAAGATCGAGAGCCACAACCACCCCAGCGCCGTCGAACCGTTCCAAGGCGCGGCGACGGGCGTGGGTGGCATCCTGCGCGACATCTTCACGATGGGCGCGCGGCCGATCCTGAACATGAACTCGCTGCGGTTCGGGCCGATTGACGGCGACGACGAAACCGCGCGCCGCAACAAACGGCTTTTCGCCGGCGTCGTCGGCGGCATCGCCCACTACGGCAACTGCGTCGGCGTGCCGACCATCGGCGGCGAGGTCTATTTCGACGAGAGTTACGAGGGCAACCCGCTGCTCAACGCCCTCTGCCTCGGCCTTCTGCGCCACGAACAGATCGCGCGCGGCGCGGCGAAGGGCACTGGCAACCCGGTTTTCTACGTCGGCCCCGCCACGGGCCGCGACGGCCTTGCGGGCGCGGCGTTCGCGTCGCGCGAGTTGACCGAGGAATCGCACGAGGACCGCCCGGCCGTGCAGGTCGGCGACCCGTTCATGGAGAAACTCGTGCTCGAAGCCGTGCTCGAACTGCTCCAGACCGACGCCGTCGTCGGCATCCAGGATATGGGCGCGGCGGGCCTGACCTGCTCGACGTGCGAGACCGCCTCGCGCGCCGGCACCGGCATCGAGATTGATCTGGCGCTAGTGCCACAGCGCGAGCCGGGCATGACGCCTTACGAGATCATGCTCAGCGAGAGCCAGGAGCGGATGCTCGTCATCGTGCAAAAGGGCCGCGAGGCCGAAGTGCAGCGCATTTTCGATAAGTGGGATCTCCCGTCGGCCGAGATCGGTTTCGTCACCGACACCGGCCTGATGCGCGTGAAGAATCACGGCAAGGTTGTCGCCGAGATCCCCGCTGCCAAGCTCGCCAACGACGCGCCGGTTTATTATCGCGAGGCCAAAGAGCCAAGCTACTTTGCCAAGACCCGCGCGTGGAAGATCAGCGACCTGCCGCCGCTCAACGACCCGCAAAAGGTTCTGCCCGAACTGCTCGCCTCGCCGAGCGTCGCGTCCAAGAACTGGGTCTATCGCCAATACGATCACATGGTCCAGACGCGCACCGTCGTTTGCCCCGGCAGCGACGCAGCCGTCGTGCGGCTCAAGCTCAGTTCACCGCCGGCGAAAGACCGCTACCTTGCCATCACCACCGACTGCAACGGCACCTACTGCTACCTCGACCCCTACACCGGCGGCGCCATCGCGGTGGCCGAGGCGTGCCGCAACATCGTCTGTTCCGGCGGCCGGCCGCTCGCGGCGACCGACAATCTCAACTTCGGCAACCCGATGAAGCCGGAGATTTTCTTTCAGGTCCTCAAGGCCGCCGAAGGCATCAGCAAAGCCTGCCGCACCTTCAAGACGCCGATCACCGGCGGCAACGTCAGCTTCTACAATGAAAGCCCGACCGGCGCGATTGACCCGACGCCGGTCATCGGCATGGTCGGCATCATTGACGACATCGCCCACATCACGACGCAGTGGTTCAAGAACCACGGCGACGTCATCATCCTCGCCGGCAACGCTGTGGATACGGCCGACCCGTATCTCGGCCTCGGCGGCAGCGAATACGCCAAGCGCCTCCACCACGTCAAAGCCGGCCTCCCGCCGCGCATTGACCTCCCGACGGAAAAGAAGCTCCAGGACGCCGTGCTCGCCCTCATCCGCGACGGCAAGATCAAGAGCGCGCACGATTGCAGCGAAGGCGGCCTCGCTGTGACGTTGGCCGAGTGTTGCATCTCCAAGCATCCCGGCCGCAACACGTCGGCATTGATCGGCGCGAAAGCGGACCTCAGCGCGTTCGCCTCCGGCACGCGGCTCGACGCGCTGCTTTTCGGCGAAGCGCAGTCGCGCATCGTTCTTAGTGTCGCGAAGGAGAACGCCGACGCGGTCGTCGCGAAACTCAAGTCTCAAGGCGTGCCAGCGGCCGTCATCGGCACCGTTGGCGGCGCCGCGCTGGAGATCAAGGCCGGCAAGACCGCCTGCAAGTGGAGCGTGGCCGACCTTTACGACGGCTGGTGGTATTCCATCGCGCGGAAAATGGCGTGAACCAGCTTTGGCGCTGCGGAAGCCATACCGCTTGGCTATTGCCGTGTCGGAGGAGGTAAGTTCGAGTCAAGCTCGGTTTGGGCGGAACGATTGGTGTGGGACTTGGTGCGCCGGAAAGCCTGCGTCGTGCCGCGGCAGAACGACGGAAACTGATTGGGGCACTGTGTTTCAATTTCCTGCAACCGCACCCTTCCATCCCATAGCTCTGCAAAGTCGCGGGCAAGGTCGAGGTTGCCCTCGCCGTAAACCCGATCCAAGCGTGGAGATTTCTCGGTCAACTCATCCAGCGTGCGCTTTGGCTTGTCGTCTCTTTCGGCGAGATAGTCGTTGGCCGCGTAGCGTGTTCCCGCTGGTGGCTGTCCAAAGCCCAGCCAGCCGAGCGTGTTCGTTCGATCTCCGAGCCACCACGCTTCAATCTCCTCTTGGGCGATCGCGAGGATGAACCGGTCCTTGCCCGCAATCAGCTTCCTGACTTTGGTTTGGATTTTCTGTGTGCGTCGGTCCAGCAGGATGATGATGAAAGCGTAAGGCAAGTTTGGGTCTTTCCGCAATACCTGGACCATCCGGCGGATCGCCATCCAAACACCGCCATGACCACGAGGGCGCATTTGCAGCCATTCGAAAGCATCGGCGACCTGCACAGGCCAAGTCACCTTGGCGCGTTCCTCTGCAATGCGACGCAAGATCGGCGGCAGCAACGCCAGATCAATCGGCCCTTCCGCAACGATGCCAACGCGGTCGCTCATGGTCTCGCGCCCGCCGTTGCACCGAGAAGCCCACTGACCCACGCCTCGCCCAGCGAGTGCTCAAATGCGTGACGGACAATCTTTAACTGCGGCCGTTCGGACAACCGGGTGATCGTCGCGCCCTCCAGCGGCTTGCCACGCTCAACCAGAAACACTTGTTCCGGGTGATCGAAGAACTCATCGAGCACATAGGGGCTGTGTGTGGTAAAGAAGACTTGGCACTGGTTGGGCGGCTTGCGTAGCGTGAGTTCACGCAGCACTTGGACAACTTCGCGGATCAGTTGCGGATGAACGCCGTTCTCCGGCTCTTCAAATGTGAGGACTGATGGAATGCGTTCCAGATAGAGCAGCGAGGTAACGGCCAGCAGTCGCAGCACGCCGTCGCTCATTTGCTGGCTGTTGAAGACCACCGCTTGGCCGTTGGCTTCATGCAGCCGTAAGGTTTGCCAGCCCCATCTGGACCCGCCAACAACAGAAATGTCTGAGACGGTTGGGAACAGCCGCTTGATGCGGTTGACCAGTTGGGCAAACGCCTGGGGTTTCTCCCGCTTCAGTCTCGCCAGCAAAGGAGCGAGGTGTTCGCCGGATGGGCCGAGCGTGTCGTGCTTTCCCCGGTCAGGCAGCCGCAAGACTTTCGGGTCCCAAAGCAGGAATCCTCGGAAGCCTTCGATCCACTTCCGGAAATGAAGCAGCTCTGGGAATCTGCTTTGATCCTCAGGTGACTCAAGCCGGCTCATCACGCTGGCCGGCAAACCAATTTCCTTAAACTCCTCGATCTGCTGAGTCTTTCGGTCAAGCCACGTGACAGAACGGCCCTGTCGCTCCAACAAGACGGCAGATTGCTGATTTTGGGAAGCTCTGTAATCGAGCACTTCTTCCCCAACTCCCAAGTAGCGCCGTGGCGAGAGCGACACCGAGTAATGGTAAATGCCGCCGCACCTGCCTGCGGCGTCTGCGGGCAGTTCGACATCCAAATCCCAAGTGATTTTCTGGTGCGACTCGCGCAAGTTCGGTAGATCCCCGTAGTCCCACTCGCGCTCCCGCAAGTAAACCTCCACCGAGGTCATGAAGAACGCCCGCAGGAAATCTATCGCCTGAAGGAACGAGGACTTGCCACTCCCATTCGGCCCGACCAAGGCATTCAGTCGGTTGCAGGTCAACCCGGAGACATTCCGGAGGTTCTTGAAGTTGGAGATGCTGAGCCGCTTGATCATTCGCAGTCCATGTTCATGTTCTAAGCGTCAGACTAGCGGATGGGCTGGCACAAGTGCAAACTTTCAATCGCGTGCGTCCACACGGCGAACACATGACGATTCGCCCCGCGCAGAATATGTGTTGTTGACAAAGCCGTAGCACGCCGCAACACGCTCCTTGCGTCCCCCCTGCGGCTTGGCTAGCCTTCGTGGCGCTCGTATGGAAAAGAACATCGTCTATTTCGACCTTGAGACGCAAAAGTCCTTCGACGAGGTCGGCGGGCGCGACAAGATGCGCGACCTGTTGATGTCGGTGGGCGTGACTTTTTCCGCCGCGACCAACAGCTACGAGATCTTTCACGAGCGCCGCGTCAACGACCTTATCACGGCCCTCAGGCGCGCCGATCTCGTCGTCGGCTTCAACGTCATCAGCTTTGACTACGAGGTGCTCTCCGCCTACTCGCCGTTTGACCTGCGTGACGTGCCCACGCTCGATATGATGGCCGACATCTACAGAATCCTCGGCCGCCGCATTGGACTGGAAGCGTTCGCCACCGCGACGCTCGGCTGCTCATCGGGGTCATCGGGGTCAGGTCTCAACTTCAGACATTTGACGGTGGAGTAAGCCCACGCGCTGCCCGGCTCGAACAACATCGGCCGGCGGAGTGATCGGGGTCAGGTCTCAACATCAGACAGTTAGCTTGCGTTGAAGCGGCTG
>DYDC01000161.1 GCA_020718125.1 Methylacidiphilum sp.
ACCCAGCGTTGAAACGCCGGGCTATTCTCGACCGTCCCTTTCGGGACTTGGCGCGTGTGTCAAGTTGCGCCCCATTGGAGCGCGTCTGCGCGCAAGACGGTCTCGCGCCCGGCGCGGCGTTGACGGCGGACGACGTCGTCATCACCAACGGCTCGCAGCAGTTGCTCTATCTCGTCAGCGAAGTGCTCTGCGATCCCGGCGACATCGTGCTCGTGGAGGACCCGACCTGCTTCGTCTGTCTGGGCATCTGCGAGGCGCTCGGCATTGATGCCGTGCCGGTGAGGATGGAAAACGACGGCATCATGCTCGGTGAGTTGGAGCGGACGTTGCAGGCGCCGAAGGACAGCGGCCATATCCGCCGGTTGGGCGGGGTGTTGAAGACCGCCCGGCTTTGACGTGCGGTCGTCTCCGGTTTCTTCATTCGAGTGTGTTTCGGATTTCGAGTTTCGGATTTCGGGTTTTCCGTCCGAACTCCACCCTTGACCGCGTTGCGGCCCCGCCGCAGTATCGCCCGCCGAAATCATGGCTTTCAAGGACCGCCTCCAGGTCTGGCGCGAGGAATTCGAGACGTTCCTCCTCGACGTCATCTTTGAGCGCCGCAAGGGCAAGCGCGCGCGGCTGCTGCGCGCGTTCCTGACGGTGCTGTCGAAGGTGTTTGCCGCGGCGGTCCAGTTGCGGCTGTGGTTCTACGACTCGCGCCTGTTGCGGAACCGGACGCTCGGCTGCCTCGTCGTCAGCGTCGGCAACCTCACCGTCGGCGGCACCGGCAAGACGCCGGTGGTCGAGAAATTCGCACGCGCGCTGGCCCAGCGCGGGCGGCGCGTGGCGATCCTCTCGCGCGGTTACAAGAGCGCCAAGCGCCCGCTGCTGGAGCGCATCGTGGCGAAGATCGCCGGCCTGGAACAGCGCATCCCGCCGCGCATCGTCAGCGACGGCAAGAGCCTCCTGCTCGATTCCCACCAGGCCGGCGACGAGCCTTACATGCTCGCGTCCGACCTCAAGGACGTCATCGTGCTCGTGGACAAGGACCGCGTGAAGGCCGGCAAATACGCCATCGAGAAGTTCAATGCCGACACCTTGCTGCTCGACGACGGTTTCCAATACCTGCACCTGAAGAGCCGGCTCAACCTCGTGCTCGTGGACCGCACCAACCCGTGGGGCACTGGTCACATGTTGCCGCGCGGCACGCTGCGCGAGCCGATCCGCAATCTCCGCCGCGCGACCTACGTGTTCATCACCAAGTGTGACGGCTCCGACATCACGCCGCTGCGCGACCAGATCCGGGCGCTGAACCCGAAGGCGGACATCATCGAATGCTCGCACCACCCGCTTTACCTGCAGGACGTGTTCACCGGCGAGCGCAAGTCGCTCGACATGCTCAAGGGCCTCAACATCGCGGCGCTGAGCGGCATCGCCGCGCCCGACGGCTTCGAGGAATCGCTCCAAAAACTCGGCGCGAAAATCGTCCACGCGGCCCGCTTCGCCGACCATCACCGCTACAGCCAGCAGGAGATCATCAACGTCATCAACGACAGCCACAAGCACGGCGCGAAGGCCATCATCACCACCGAGAAGGACGCCGTGCGGTTCCCGTTCGTGGAGCGGCGGGACGTGCCCATCTACTACATGCGCGTCGAGATTGAGATCCTCCGCGGCGCGAAAGACTTCGACGACGCCGTCAACCGCATCTGTTTCACCTGAGATGAACCCGCGCCGCATCCTCATCCGCTCGACCAACTGGCTCGGCGACGCGGTCATGACCATGCCCGCCGTCCAGCGGCTGAAACAAGCCCATCCGCAGGCGCGTATAGCGGTGCTCACCGAGCCGAAACTGGCCGACCTCTGGCGGCTCCATCCCGACGTGGCGGAAGTCATCGCGCGGGAGCGCAGCGACTGCCCGCTCTGCCTGCTGCGCAACGAGCGCGAACTGCGGCGCGGGCAGTTCGATGCCGCCGTTATTTTTCCAAACTCGTGGCGCAGCGCGCTGTCGGTCTGGCTGGCGCGCGTGCCGCGCCGCGTCGGTTTTCGCGGCCACGGCCGCGCATGGATGCTCACCGACGCGATGGAGGAATCCGGCGACTACGCCACGCGCCCCGTGATGCCCGTGCGGGAAATCCGCAAGCTCGGCGCGGGCAAGCCAGCCTTGGTGACATTCCGCCATCACGTCCACCGCCATCTGGAGCTGGTGGCGCGGCTCGGCGCCGACCCGACGCCGTGCGAGCCGAAGCTGGATGTCGGCGCGGTCAAAGAAGACGAGTTTCCGGCGCCGACAGACAAGCCACTGCTCGCGCTGAGCGTCGGTGCGGAATACGGCCCCGCGAAACGCTGGCCGCTGGAGCGTTTCGTTGCGGTGGCAAAGGCCATCGCTGAATCGCAGGGCGTCCGTTGGATTCTCATCGGCGGGCCGAAGGATGCCGCGTTGGCGGGCGAGGCCGCGCAGAAGATCGGCAGCGACACCGCGACCAATCTCGCAGGGCAGACGACGCTCGGTGGCCTGTGCCGGTTGCTTGCGCGTTGCCGGCTGCTGCTGACCAACGACAGCGGGCCGATGCACCTCGCGGCGGCGGTCGGCACGCCCACCGTGACGATCTTCGGCTCGACGGAGCCGGCGCTGACGGGGCCGAGCGTCACGCTTGGTTCGCGACACGTCATCTTGCGCCATCAGCCGCCGTGCTCGCCGTGTTTCCTGCGGGAATGTCCGATTGATTTCCGCTGCATGACGGCGGTCGGCGTGGAGGAAGCGGTCGAGGCAGTCAGGGCGACGTTTCGATAAAGAGTTGCAGCGCGCTCGCCAGCAAGTGGATCAACAGGATGTCGTGCTCGCGGGGGTCAGAGCCGGGCTTCCGCAGCGGACGGTTCATGTCGGCCCCGGTAACGTTCCATCGCGCGCCGAGGGCCAGCCGCGCCTGATTGATCGCACTGATCCACGCGGCGGCGTGGTTCTCCGGAAAAGTGATCCGCGCGCGGTCTGACTGATCCGGATCAGCCTCCAGCCGCGCGAGGTCGGCGGCCATCAACTCATAGTTCACCTTCCACAGCGCCTCCAGCTCCGGCACGACCAGCTCGCGCCAATCGCGATTGATTTCGGCATTGTTGGAGGGGTTGGGCAGGAGGCGTTCGCGGACGGCAGGCGGCTGGTCGCCGGCGAGCAATGCTGGCACGCGGGCCAACACCCATTGCCAGCCGTCGTCAATGCCGCTGAGGCAGAGCCGGCCACGAGGAAGACGCTGGAGTTTCAACTCGGTCATGACTCGACCCGCTCCATTGTCGTCCAGAGGTGATACTGCTGCAGGATGCGGACGTAATGCTCCGCCTGCTCATGGCCGCCCGTCCAGACAATCGAGCGACCGCGTGTGTGGACCTCCATCATAAGCCGCCCGGCTTTCTGGCGCGGGTAGCCGAACACGCGCTGGAACACCATCGTCACGAACGTCATCAGGTTGATCGGGTCGTTGTGGACGACGACGTTCCACGGCCGGTCCAGCGACGGCTGGGGCTTGTCGCTGACCGTTTCAATGACGCCGGGAGCGACGGTTGGCGATGCGGTGCTCATCCCGGCGCACTTTACAGTGCGCGCCGGGCCGTGCCAATCAAGTAACCGCGCCACTCCGAGGCCGTGAGCGTTTCGCCTTTAGCGATAAGTCGCGGGTCAGCGCGTAGAGCAACGCCACCAGCAGGCGCGGATCGGTGGCATCGCGGCCCGGCTGACCTTCCACGGCGCGGGTGGACGAGGAAATGCGTTCGCTGATGGCTGCGTTCAGCTTGTGATGGTTCGGTCAACCTTGATCGGCTGATAGAGCGAATCGCGTTGCGCGGGGATCCGGCCCGCCTCGCGAATGACGCGCTCCAGTTGTTCGCGGGTCTGTAATTGCCCGCTGCTGCCGCCCGCCATCTCGAAAATCTTCTCTTCCATGATCGTGCCGTGCAGGTCGTCCACGCCGAAGCTCAGGGCAACTTGCGCAAGCTTCAGGCCGAGCGCGATCCAGTAGCCGGTGATGTGGTCGAAGTTGTCGAGGTAGATCCGCCCGATGGCGAGGTTGCGCAGGTCGTCGAAGCCGCTTGCCGCTGTGATATGTGCAAGCGGCGTCTTGTCAGGAACGAAATGCAAAGGGATGAACGCCGTGAAGCCGCGCGTCTCGTCCTGCAGGTCACGCAGCCGGCGGAGATGGTCCACGCGTTCATCGAGCGTCTCGACATGGCCGTAGAGCATCGTGCAGGTCGAACGCCGGCCCATCTTGTGCCACGCGCGATGGCAATCGAGCCATTGTTCGGCCGTTTCCTTGCCCTTGCAGATCAGGTCGCGCACGCGCCGTGAGAAAATCTCCGCGCCGCCACCGGTGATCGAGTCGAGGCCGGCATCACGGAGTGTGGCGAGCGCTTCCGGCATTGTCGTCTTCGCAAGCCACGCGAGGTGGTAAATCTCCACGGCGGTAAACGCCTTGACGTGCAGTGTCGCGTCGAGCGCCTTCAGCGCCTTGATCATGTCCGCGTAGAAACTGAACGGCAGCGACGGATGCAACCCGCCCACGATGTGGACCTCGGTGATGCCCAGCGCGAGACCCTGGCGGACGCGTTCGACCATTTGCTCGATGGTCAGCTCGAACGCTCCGGCATCGCGCCTTTTCCCGCCGAACTCGCAGAACTGGCAGTCGAGGATGCAGATGTTGGAGTAGTTGATGTAACGGTTGAGGATGTAGGAGGCGTAATTGCCGTTCTTGCGCTCGCGAACGACGTTGGCAATGGCTCCGATGACGTTGATGTCCCGCGAGTGGTAAAGCCGCAGGCAGTCCGCATCACTGACGCGGTGGCCGGCAAGGACCTCGTCGTAGATGTCGCCGATTTCGGAACGGCGGATGAGTGTCTCTAAAACCATGTGAACAATCGCTTCGGCAGATACACGTCCGCGGCAACCGCGGCGAGCAGCACCGTGCTGACCAGCGCGTTCATGCGAAAGAAGGCGACATGGATCCATTTCAGCGACCGCCACGCGGCGATGATGTGCTCAATCGCGAGCGCGAACACGATGATGGCAAGGCCGCTCCAAAACGGCCCGCGCCGGTGCGCCAGCAGGCCAAACCCCAGCAGCAACGCCACGGTGAAACCATGCAGCATCCGGGCAAATGCCAGCGCGCCGCGCGGGCCGAGGACGACCACCATCGAGTGCAGCCCGGTCTTGCGGTCGAACTCCTCGTCCTGCATCGCGTAGATCATGTCGAAGCCTGCGACCCAGCACATCAGGGCGAGGCCGAGGACGATGGGCGCGATGTGCAGGCCGCCGGTGACGGCCATCCACGCGCCGATGGGTGAGATGCCGAGCGCGACGCCGAGGTAGAAGTGGGAGTAGTGGGTGAATCGTTTGGTGAGCGAGTAGAAAAGGACGATGAACAACGCCACGGGCGAGAGGTGGAAGCAGAGCGGGTTCAACAGCCACGCCGCGGCAATGAGCGCGGCACTGCCGAGCGTGACCAACAGCCACGCGCTGAACAGGCTGAGTTGCTTCTGCGGCAGATGCCGCATCGAGGTGCGTGGGTTGTTCGCGTCGAACTTGCGATCCACGATCCGGTTGAAGGCCATCGCTGCTGTTCGCGCGCCCACCATCGCAAGGAGGATCAACAGGACGATGCGCCACTGCGGCGCTGGCGCGGGGCCGAGCTTGTGCTCGAAGGCGGCCAGCATGGCGGCCAGGGCGAAGGGCATCGCGAAGATCGTGTGGGAGAACTTCACGAACTCGCCGAGTTTGCGGACGTGGGAAATCATGTCTCCTGCATCCAGCGCTTGGCGAGTTGATGTTCGATGCCAAGGTGATCGAGCACGCGCGCAACGACAGTGTCCACGACCCGCGGGACGGTCTGCGGCCGGCTGTAGAACGATGGCATGGCGGGGATGAGGTCTGCGCCGGCCTCCAACGCGCGCGCCATATTGCGGACGTGGATGAGGTTCAGGGGCGTTTCGCGCGGCACGAGGATGAGTTTGCGGCGTTCCTTCAGGAACACGTCGGCGGCGCGGCAGATGGTGTCGTCGCTGGCGCCGTTGGCGATGCGGCCGAGCGTGCCCATCGAGCAGGGGATGACGACCATCGCATCGAACTTCGCCGAGCCGCTCACGAATGGGACGTGCATGGAGCGGTTCTCGTGGCGAACCACGTCGGCGGCGAGCATCAGGTCGCCGCCCTCCAGTTCCTCGTCCGCAACCTCGCGGGCGTGGTCGCTCATCACGAGATGTGCCTCATGCCCGTGCAGGTTGTCGAGCAGCCGCTGGGCGTAGATCGCCCCGCTGGCCCCGGTGATGGCGACAAGGATTCGCATGGCGCGACTACACTGCCGAACAGCCGGCGTGTTGACAAGATGGGAGTGGCCTGGTGGGGGCGATGGGGCGCAACTTGACACGCGCGCCAAGTCCCGAAAGGGACGGTCGAGAATAGCCCGGCGTTTCAACGCTGGGTGGGCTGGCAACAAGGGGCAAGCCCCGTCAGGGGCGGCAGAATCCGACTCGTGCAACGCGGCCTTCTGTC
>DYDC01000162.1 GCA_020718125.1 Methylacidiphilum sp.
CATCACGGGCGGCGTTCCCGGCGCTAAAGTGCCGGGCTATTCTCGTCCGTCCCTCCGGGACTTGATCGTGGCGCGTGTGTCAAGTTGCGCCCAGCAAAACATTCGCGCTGACTCATCATCACCAAACCCCATGCCAGCGCACTCGTCCCGCGTTTAACGCCAACCTCGAATTAAAGCGCGGCTGAACCGCGCGATTGCAAACCGCCAGCCGGCCCACTAGGCTCCGCCCCACTGCATGATACGGACCACCATCCTGCTGCTCTCGCTCAGCCTCGCGCTGCCGTTGTTCGCCGCGCAGGAGGTCACCGTCACCGTTGATACTGCCACGAAGCTCCACAAGAACGTCGTTGAGGTCAGCCCGAAGCTGTTCGGCGGATTCCTCGAACACATGCACACCTGCATCGAGGGCGGTCTGTGGGCGGAGATCCTGCCCGACCGCAAGTTCGGCGATACAGCCGCGGAGGGCGCGCCGATGGGGCGGTTCTGGCGGGTGCTCGGCGATCCCGCGAAAGTCGAGCGCAAGAACAACGCCGTCCATCTCAGCCCCGGCGGCGGCGAGGTGGGCGTGGAACTGAACGGCATCTACGGCGTGCCCGGCAAACGCTACCGCGGCACGGCCTACATCAACACGGAGCGGTTCAGCGGCGAGATCGAGTTCCAGATGCTGCACGGCGACCGCTCGATGGACAAAGGCAAGGCCCGCGTGCCGCGCATCAAGGGGCGGTTCTCGACGCAGGCGCTGGTCGCGCCCCCGGCGGACTCGCCCTGCACGATGCGGTTCATCGTGCGCGGCAACGGCACGTTCATCATCGGCGCGCCGACGCTCGCGCCGGCCTCGACCACGGCCGGCATCAACCCCGCCGTCCTGCCGCTGCTCAAGCAACTCGGCCCGACGTGGCTGCGGTGGCCGGGCGGCAACTTCGCCCAGACCTATCACTGGCGCGACGGCGTTGGTCCGCGCAACGACCGGCCTCCGCGCACCAACATGGCGTGGCCCAAAGGCCCGGTTGAATCGAATGACTTCGGAACGGACGAGTTTCTGAGCGTCTGTCGCGCGTTGCAGGCCGAGCCGGTCATCTGCGTCAACGTCGGCGGCAACGGCGCGACCGCCAAGGAGGCCGCCGAGTGGGTGGCCTACTGCAAGCGACGCGGCTTCAAAGTGAAGTGGTGGGAACTGGGCAACGAGATTTACGGCCACTGGGAGGTTGGCCACAGCGACGCCGAGACCTACGCGCAGCGCGCGCTCGAATACGCCAGCGCGATGAAGGCCGCCGACAAGTCCATCAAACTCATCGCGGTCGGCCACGACCTCGCTTGGGACCGCACGGTGCTGGAGAAGTGCGGCGCCGTGATTGACTGTCTCGCGCAGCATCTCTGCACGAACAAGAAAGAGTATGAGGCGTTGATGGCCGCGCCCGCGCACCACGCGAAGTTCCTCGGCGAACTGCGCGAGATGATCGAGACCGCTTGCCCCGGCCGCGACATCCGCGTCTCGTTCAACGAGTGGAATCTCATGGGCCACCACTGGCACCAGTGGTCGCTCGCGGCGGCGCTGTTCGGCGCGGGCCTCGTCCACGAGATGGCGCGGACGGACGGCTTTGTGAGCTACGCGTGCTCGTCCGACCTCATCAATGGATGGCCGGGCGGCGCCATCCAGTATGAACACGGCGTCGCGTTCCTCACGCCACTCGGTGAGACGCTCGCCGCCTACCGCCGAAAGATGCCCGGCAGGAAGCTCGCGTTCGACGGCGGCAACCCCGCGCTCGACATCCTCGTCACGCGCAGCAGCAGCGGCTCGCGCTACAACATCGCGGTGCTCAACCGCGACGCGAAGCGCGACTTCGAGGTGAAGCTCGATTTCGGCAAGTGGAAGCCCGCCCGCCTGGAGGAGTGGACGATCAACAGCGTCCTGCCCGACGACAAGCGCGACTTCAGCAGCCTCGGCAACGTGCCCGCCAACTCGCGAACGCTGACCAAGGGCGTCGCGGACTATCGCATCCCCGCGCTTGCGCACTCCGTGACCATCGTGACGTTCCAGAAATAGGCGCTGCGAATGAAGCCCCGCCGCCTTCAATCTTGGCGCCGCCTGTTCGCCGGCGCCGGACTGCCAGCCGTCCTGTTCGCGGCGGCGCCCGCATCCGAACCGCTCGTGCAGCGAGTTCCGATCGAGAACGACCGCCAACTGTTCGAGGCCTTCGACCTCGACCGGCCGGAGTTCGCGGTCATCAAGCTCGATGTCGCTTCGGGCGACTACAAATCCGCGAAGACGCGGTTGCTGGCCCATTACCGCCAGCGGCGGTTGCCGGTGTGGTTCGAGAACTGGTGG
Organism: Methylacidiphilum sp.; assembly: GCA_020718125.1. Taxonomy (GTDB): domain Bacteria; phylum Verrucomicrobiota; class Verrucomicrobiia; order CAIQCK01; family CAIQCK01; genus JACRKA01. The sequence continues at coordinate 2,327 of DYDC01000162.1, forward strand.
AACCGCCCCGCAAGGTCCACCAACGCCGTGCCGCCGGCTTTGCTCGACGCCGCGGAGAAAACGCTGGCGCACGACTTCGCCATCGCGGGCAGCAGCGCGACGTTTGGCGCGCAGATCGAATGGCGCCACCTGCCGGCGAATCTGCCCGATGGCACGCCGGACTTCCAGTTGCCGCTGTCGCTCTACCTCAACCGCGTCCCGTGGTGGCGCGACGTGCTCGGCGCCGCCTACTGGGCCACGGGCGATGAGCGCTACGCGAGCGAGTGGGCCTCGCAGGTGCGGGATTGGGTGGCGCGCAATCCCGCGCCCTCGATCTTTGACGATCAACTCACACCCGCGCCGTGGCGGCGGCTGACGGTGGCGTTCTCCATCCCGATGTGGATCGGGGCGTGGAATTATTTCCTGCAATCGCCCGCGACGACGCCGGAGGTGGCCGCCGCGTTCTTCAAGGGCATCATCCAGAAGACGCGCTTCACCATCCGCAACCCGGAGTCGCTCAACCGCCTGCCAGTGCAGATCGAGGCGGTGCACGCCGTGGCGAGCTACTTCCCGGAACTGCGCGACGCGGCGCGGTGGCGCGAGTGGGCGCTCGCCAATGTGACGAAGTTTGCAGGCGAGGGCCTTTACGCTGACGGCGCATCGAAGGAGCTTGCGCCAGGCTACCAGGCTGTGAATCTCGGCGTGCTGCGCAGCATCGCCGCGCTCGCCGCTGCCAACCAGCTTCCGTTGCACGCCGATGTGCGCGACGCGATCGGCCGCATGATGGATTATCTGGCCGGCCTCATGATGCCCGACGGCACGCTGCCGGCCTTCGGGGACACGTGGGCGCCCGCAATCGTCGCGCGCGATTTGCAACGGGCGCTGGAGTTCTATCCGGCCGACGACGCACCCGCCCGCCGCGACCAACTCCGTTACCGCGCCACATCCGGCCGCGAGGGCACGCCGCCCGCCTCCGCCTCGACGGCAGCGCCGTGGGCCGGGACGTATCTGATGCGCGCGCCCATCTCGGCGGACATGGCGGCCCGCGTCAACGCGGCGCGCGTGGCGCAGGGCATGGCCGCCGTCAGCGCCAACGCAAGCTGGCAGCCGACAGACATGGCGCTGGCGTTCCGCTGCGGGCCGTTCGGCACTGACCATCAGCACGAGGACAAACTCAGTGTCGTGCTCTACGGCCTCGGCGCGCGGCTGGTGGATGAAATGGGCGTGTATGGCCACGCGGACACACCGTGGCGCGAGTATTTCCGGAGCACCGCTGCGCACAACACGGTGCTGGTGGACGGCCTCGGCCAGAACCGCCGCGCGCGGCGCGAGACGTGGACGGCGAAGCAGCCGCTGGAGGGCAACTGGACCCGCAACGACGCTTTCGATTTCGTGTCGGGCGCCTACGACGACGGCTGGGGGCCGGAGAACAACCGCTCCGTGTCGCAGCGGCGCGAGATTCTTTTCGCGAAACCAGACTACTGGATCGTGCACGACCTGCTGGCCGGCGCGGGCACTCACACCTACGAGGCGCTTTTTCACCTGCCACCCGCCAACAGCCTCCGTATCCACCAGGAAACCAAGGTCGCCTACACCGAGAACCTCCGCCGGCCCAATCTCGTCATCTATCCCGTGGACACGGACGTCAGCGTCGAGGTCTTGCGCGGCTGGTCGGAGAACCCCACCAACCCGCGCACACCACGACAAGGCTGGTTCTCCGCCGGCTTGCAGAAGATCGAACCCTCCCCCTGCATCATCCAGCGCCGCCGCGGGCCTGCGCCGCAGGTCATCGAGAGCATCCTGCTGCCCGCGCTGCCCGGCGACACCGCCGACATCGCCGCGCAACGGCTCGACGTGGCCGGCGCTGATGGCCGGCCATTGGGACGCACAGAGGTTTGCGCGCTGAAGATCATCACGCGCGCCGGCACCCACCTCTACGTCAATGACCTCCGCATCGCGAGCCTGCTCGACCCGCGCCCGTTGCCGAAGAAGATCGCAGCCGGGACGCTGGGCGAGATCGAATTTGGCGGCAAGCTCCTGTTCATCCGTCTCGATCCGGCCGGGCAGCCGGCGGTTGCGCGGCACGCCGGCGGCCCCGCGCCCACCCGCGCAGGCCGCGAACTCACTACCGGGGGACGCTGACGGGCTGTCTCGCGGCGGCCATCCCCGCGATCCCCGTCCCTACGGGATCATAACCTTCAGAATGCAGTTTCCACTCAATTGTCCGGGAACCGCTCCCGGCTGTATTTTTGCGCCACAAAGCTTGCCTGCCTGCCGTGGGAGGGGCAGCGACCATGACGGCCCGCGCGGCGAACGCCACACGCAAACACGCGCCTGTGCCTGTGGCGCGAGTTCGCGGATGGCGGCGACGAGCGCGTCGAGCTTGCGCTGCATCACGTCGTGGTAGTCCTCGCCCAGGGCGCAGCGGACGATCCGACCTTGGAGCGGGCCGGGCTGCGGATCAACGGTGTGGCAGTTGCAGGCAACAACGATGATGGATTTCGCGCCGGGCGCAAGCGCGGGGGGGGTCGGAGCGCTTTTCGATGTGGCGGGCGAGGTAGTCCATCCCGCCGTGGCAGCCCTCGGCGACCCAGTGGCGGTAGAATTCGATCCGGGCGGGAGGTTCGGCGGTGGTGATGCCGGCGAGGTCAAAGCCAAGCGCGGCGGCCCTGGCCTTGATTTGATTTACCAACGGCACGGCCGGCACGGCTGTGATCACCGCGCCGAGGTCCGCTTGGTGAAGGCCAGCCCTTCCATCTCCACCAGCAAATCCGACCGGCAAACGTCGGCGACGACGTAGATAATCGGCACATCTTTCCCGCAGCGTTTCTCGCACACCCTGCGGATGGCCGGGTAGTCTTGCGGGCGCTTCACGTAAACGCGCAGCTTCGCCACATCCCGCAGCGTGGCACCCGCGCCGGGCGCGCCGTGCCGCGCGAGGTTCTTCGGCGAGATCAGCAGTTCGATGTTGGTGAGCGTCTGCTCGGCCTGCATCCGGGGATTGCCGACGTGCAGCGTCTTGGACCGCACGATGCTGGCGGTGCCGGAGATCCAGAGGACGACGTAGTCGCCGATGGCTTCGGCCATGGCGCGGACAAACTTCGGACTCTTGGGCGAATAGACCGCCTCATACTCATAGACGGGCGTCTGCTGCGGGTTCTCCAGCGGCAGCAGGAACACGTCCTTGCGGTCCGTGGCAATCGCCGTGGCGCTGATCGTCAGGCCGGTGCCGCACATGCCGATGCCCGTGCTCGCCGGATAGACCGCCTGCCGCACGCCGGCCATGACGTGGCCGCGGCCAAACTTGACGCTCGCGTAGAAGTCCGTCCGGGCGCGGTTCAGTTCCATGTAACGCTCAAGCTCGCCTTCAGGGCCGGTGATGCTGCCGAGGTAGAGCCAGGTCCGGATGAGGTGATCCATCTGGCCCCCGGCCTTCTGCAGCTTCTGCTTCAACTGTCGGAAGGCGTCGAGCGACTGCTCGTAAACGCTGGCGGTCGTGTTGCGCGGCGTGATGCCGCCGCAGTGGGTCCAGGTGATGTTGCCCATGCAGGACTGGAGCACGTTGGGCAACGGCCGTTCCACATACGCTTCCTTGCCGCCGATGGCCCACACTTCGATCGCCAGCGCCGCGCCGGTGCAGGGCGGTTGGTGGACGAATGTCGTGGCGGGAGGCTCGTCCACATAGCGCGCGGCGAGAATCTGCTCGCACAGCGTCTGGTCGTTGGCGTCCTTGAGAAAAATGGTCTGGGCCGTCACGGTCATCTTCTCGCGCTGCTGCTCGAAGACGGTGCGCAAGCTGCGCAGCGCCTCGCCGAGTTGCAGGTGGACCGGGCCGCGTCCGAGCGGCGTGATCATCAGGGCAAGGCGCGTGACCTTCCCCATTTCGATCTTGGCATACTGGACACCGGGCGCGGCGAACCGTTTGACGATCCGGCCCGCGGAACGGCGGACCGGTGTCGCGGCGGCTCCCTTGGGTTTTCGTGCGGACGCTGTTTTTGTGGGCTTGGAAGTTTTGGTTTTCACGTGATGATTGGCTCCGGCAAGAAAGTGCCGCCTTATAACTTATCGCTCGCCAAAAGCAAACCCGAAAGTCAGTGAAAGTCAGGGGCTCAGGGGCGGGCGCAACTTGACACACGCACCACGATCAAGTCCCAGAGGGACGGACGAGAA
>DYDC01000163.1 GCA_020718125.1 Methylacidiphilum sp.
CCGTTGGTGGATTGCGAGGACCGCATCGCTGTGGAGCACTTCGCCGACGTCTGCCATCTCAAGGACTCGGGCAACGAACTGCTGGCCGACTGCGTCGCCAAGACCCTTCGCGAAGTGATGGCGGGCAGCGGCAAAGGCAGGTGACAACGCGCAACAATGACTCGAACACAAAAACTCTTTGCAGTCTTGATCGGGCTGTTCATCTTCGTGGCGGTGGTGGACTTCAGCGCGAAGCTGTTGAAGCTCGGACGCCGGGCCTTCTTCCCGCGGTCAACCGACAAACAGGCGGGCGAAGAAGCCGTCCGGGTGCCCGACGGCTACGAGCGCGGGTTGTTCCAGCCGGGTCAAACCAATGTGACCCTCGGCGCCTACAAGGTGACTTTCAACAGCATGGGTTTTCGCGGCCCCGAAAGTGTCCGGCGCGCCAAACGCGTCGTGTGCATGGGCGATTCTGTGTCCTTTGGCTGGGGCGCCTCGAACGAAGACTCGACCTACCCGGCTTTCCTCGGCAAACGCCTCGCCCCGCTCGATGTCGAGGTGATCAACGCCGCCATGCCGGGCAGCGCCTCCATCGGCGTGCTGAGTCTCTACATGAGCCGTGTGCTTCCTTTGAAACCCGACTTCGTCGTGGTGATGGTCGGCTGGAACGACATCTACTTCGTGATCCATCCGCCGCGAAAGGTCGCCGTCAAGTCCCTCGGCAACATGGCGTGCGATATTTTCGACACCACGCGGGTCCTTAAGGAGGCCGCCACCGCGGCGAAACGGCGCAATGCCATCCGGGACCGGGTGACAGGCGGGGATCAAGTCAGTTGGGAGCGGTTCGACCAGTATGAGGCGGTCCTCCGCTCCATCGTGGCCACGATGAGGCACAACCACTCGACCCCCGTGCTGATGACCATCCTGAACCTGTTTGACAGCCCGTTGAACGACCCAAAAAAGCTGGTCATGCATCCGCAACTGGTGGCTTGGCCGGACTTGAGCTACGACGGCTGGAAACGTCTGACGGTGGAAGCCAACAACCGCATCCGCCGCGTCGCGGCCGATCTGAAGGCGCCGTTGGTGGACAACGCGAACTGCGTCGGCGGCGAGCACTTCACCGACATGTGCCACCTCGACGACAAGGGCAACGAACTGCTGGCCGACCGTGCCGCGAAAACCCTCCTCGAAGTGATCTCGCGCGCCGCCGGCGGCCAATAGCGGCGCGTCCCGTTCTACTCGACCGCCGGCTGTGGCTCGTCCAGCCCCGGGATGAGCACCCGCAGTGGCTGCATCACCTCCGCCAGTCCCTCGCCGAAATCGTCGCCTGAGCGGTGAAACCACACGACGAATCGGCGCGTGAACTCCTCCCCCCGGCGCAACGTCCGCAGCCGCGCGGCCGACGAATGCATCTCGTAGCGGACCGCGCCGTCGGCGGCCAGGTCAAGCGCCTGCGGCGCAAACCGCCAGAAACCCTCCACACCGAGAAACACCGCGTCACCGTCGCCGCGCCAGTTGACCCAGCCCGGATGCTGCCGGTCGGAGGCGGCGGTCGTGGGCGCCAGCGGTTGCTCCAGACGCCATGTCTTGCCCGGCGCGAATTGCCTCGCGCCGCCATGCGTGCCGAGGGCGATGTTGCGCACGGTGTGCAGCGTCGAGCGGACATCCACCGACAGGCAGCGGACCGTCATCGAGTCGCGATCGGCGGGCAGTTCGATGCTGACACTCATGCGCACGGCCGGCTGGCCTGCCACGATCGCAAATCGTTGGCGATAGCGGCAGGCAGCCTCCTTGTCGCGCATGAGCCAGCCTTCGCGGGTCGCCTCGGCAATGACCGGGCCTTTGGACTCCACGCACACCTTGTCAGGCTTCTGCGCGACGAACGCCGCGCCGTCAGCGGGCAGGAGCGTGAGCGGGCCGAGCATCTCGCCGGTGCGGTAGCGGCAGACGCCGCTGTCGAGCACGGCCTCGCCGTCCTCTGCATGTGCGCGCGCCGGACGCCGGGGCCGCGTCGTGGAACGGCCCGTCATCAACGACCATCGCTTGCTCTCCGATGGTTCGAGAGCGGTGGCGAACAGGGCGCGCACCCACTTCAGCGAGCCGTCCGGCCACGTTGCGAGCGGGGCGATCTGCGCGGCCTCGGAAAGCTGGTCGCAGCCGACGATGCGGAGTTGCGCCGCGTCGCGCGCGGTGCCGGCGGGCAACGGCAGCGTGGCGGTGACCAGCGCCGCGCGACGGACGACGGCTGTTTCGTTCGTCACGCTGAATGCCATGCTCAAGGCTGCCGCTAACACCAAGTATTGCACGCGGGCAGGCTAGGGGAGGTGAGAGTCGGTTTCAAGCGTGGCTACAGAGTGGGCCGGGCGTCCCGCACGGCCGATGGTTCTTTGATGATTGCCGCGCGGGACGCGCGGCCCACCTTGACGGACCTTGACGGACTTTCCGCTTGCGTTCGACGCGGCCCGTTCTTACCGTCGCGTCAACGTGAGCGCCGAACTTTCGCAATACATCCCGGTCGGGCTGCTGATCCTCATCGCCATCGCGTTCGCGGCGGGGATGCTCCTCGCGTCCACCGCGCTGGGCCAGAAGGGCCGGCGGCCGGCGGTGAAGGACACGCCCTACGAATGCGGCATGATCCCCGTGGGCGACGCGCACATGCGGTTCCCGGTGAAGTTCCACATCGTGGCGACGCTGTTCATCCTCTTCGACATCGAGGTCGTGTTCCTCTACCCGTGGGCGGTCGTGTTCAAGCCGCTCCTGAAAGATCCGCAGACCGGCATGACGATCTTCACCTCCATGCTGACCTTCCTCGGCATCCTCTTCGTCGGCTACGTCTATTGCTGGAAGAAGGGCGCGCTCGACTGGGCGCCGCGCCGCGAGACGCCGCAGCCGCCCGCCTAGAAAACAGCCTCTCGGGCGAACTTCAACCCGCTGAGCTTCGCCTCCTCCATCCCGCGTTGCTGGACGAGCACTTTGAATGTCCGACCCAACAGTTCCGGATGCAGCAACGCCTTCAACTGCGCCGTCGCCTTCGGGCCGGGCTTCGCCAGCAATGGCTCGCCCGCCTGTTCCAGCAAGCCTGTGAGGAACCGGCCTTGGTCGGTGAAGCCGAGCGTCTTCAATCCGTGCGTCGCGCCCTCTTCGGCCAATGCGGTGAAGTTGACGTGGGCGGTGATGTCCTGCCCGCCGACGCGAGTGAGTGGGTCGTGGCTGGCTTGATGCTGGTGGTAACAGAGCAACGTGCCGTCCTTGCGGTGCGGCGCGTAGTAATCCTCCGCCTCGCAGCCGTAATCAATCGTCACGACGAAACCGCGCTTCAGCGCGTCCGCGACCCGCGCGAAGGTCATCGGACCGCGCGCGGCGATCTCGTCGCGGATGGCGCTGGTCAGGCCCGTGTTCACCGCTCGATCCGCAGCCGGCCCGACTGGGCGAAATCGAGCGTCTTGCGTCCCCACGGCGTGTCGAACGCGGTGTTGCCGCTGAACTCGTAGCTGACATCGCGCTCGTGCAGGGCTGCCGCGACCGTCGGGCCGAGCAATGCCATGTCGAGGTCCAGTTCAAAGTCCGCCACGGTCTTGCCGCCGACGGGGATGCTCTTAGGCGAGGTCTTGAATTCCTGCGCGACGGGCCGGCCCGCGAGGTTGAGGCTGGCGGTGATGGTGTCGAGGTTCACGGCGAACTTGTTGTGGTTCTCCAGCGCCGCGTCAAACTGGACCGTGGCCTGTGACGCGGACTGCTTGAGGATGCGGAAGCGTTGCAGCACGACGCCCGGCTTGTAGAGGATCGGCAGCGGCGCGCGCTTGTCGAAGCCGGGCCGTGAGTTGAACAGGCCGCTGGTCATCAGGCAGGCGGCATGGAGCTGATACTCCGGCGGCGACGCGGGATGCTCCGACCCGACGGCGCGGAAGATGTCCCCATTGCGGACAGAGGCTTCGATTGCGACGACGAGATTGGTCTGCGGCTCCACCTCCTGCGCGGCGCGGCTCTGGCCCTTGGCGAGCGTGCGGCTGCCGACGAGCAACTGCCAACTGTAGGCGTCGAGCCGGAGGCTGCGCTCGGCCGGGTTGTGGATGACAAGATCGAACCGCAGATCCACGCCACCAAAATCAATCTGCGCAATGCGCCCCTCGCTGAGCGTGGCGCGTGGCGTTCGACCCGACGGGGTCGTGGAGCAGCCGGCCGCCAGCAGTGCTAGCAGGAGTGAGGGCAGCGTGAAACGTGAAACGTAAAACGTGAAACGTCCGGCGGTCATTTCGCGAGTTGGAAGTCCACCTGCCGTTTGAAGAGGTCCACGCGTGCCACGCCGACCTTGACGCGGTCGCCGACCTTGAAGGTGCGGCGGGTGCGTTTGCCAGTGAGATGGCGGCGGACCTCGTCGTAGGCGTAGAAGTCATCGGAGATCGTCGAGACGTGGACGAGGCCATAGATCATCGTCGCCGGCAGCTCGACGAACAGGCCGTAGTTGCGCACGTCGGTCACGAGCGCCTCGAACGTGTCCTGCCGCCGGCCTTGCATCAGGTCGTTGAAATACTCCAGCGTCTTGAGCTTCTTGGACTCGCTCTCGGCCTCGTCGGCGGTGCGCTCGGTGATGCAGCAGTGTTGTGCGATGCGTGCGATCTGCTCGACGGCGTAACCCGTGGGCCGGCGGCGGATGAGCGCGTCGAGGATGCGGTGGACGACGAGGTCCGGGTAACGCCGGATGGGCGAGGTGAAGTGCGTGTAGTTGACCTTCGCCAGGCCGTAGTGGCCGAGCGGGTCGGTGGTGTAAAGCGCGCGTTTGAGCGAGCGCAGCAGGCTCATCTTAAGGACGTATTCCTGCGGGTGGCCGCGGACGTGGCTGAGCAGTTTCTGGATCTCGGACTTCAACGTCAGGTCGCCGGCCTTGATGCCGAACCCGCCGACGAACGCGCGGAACTCCAGCAGCTTCGCCGGGTCGGGGTTCTCGTGGACGCGATAGATGCCGGGCACGCGCGAGTTCTTGATCTGGCGCGCGACGGCTTCGTTGGCCGCGAGCATGAACTCCTCGACGAGCTGGTGCGAAATGTCGTTCTCGACGCGCTCCAGCGCGACCGGCTTTCCCCTCGCGTCGAGGCGGACCTTGATCTCCGGGAAATCCAAGTCCAGCGAGCCGCGCTCGAACCGCCGCCGGCGCAACAGCGACGCGAGCCGCCACTGCATCTTGAGGTTCTTCGTCAGCGCGTCGTCCTTGCCGTCGGGACTGTTGAGCCGCTTGAGCGCCTCCTTGTAGGTGATGAGGTGTTGGACGCGGATGACGGTGTTGTGGAACGTCGCGCCCTTCGGGTTGCCACTGGCGTCGTAGTCAATGAACGCCGTCTTCGCGAGCCGGTCCACGTTGCCGAACAGCGAGCAGAGGCCCGCCGAGAGCTTCTCCGGCAGCATCGGGATGACGCGGTCCACCAGATAGATCGAGTTGCCGCGCTCGCGGGCCTCGTTGTCGAGCCGCGTCTTGGGCCGGACATAATGCGACACGTCGGCGATGTGGACGCCGAGCCGCCAGCCGCCGTCGGGCCGTTCCTCGACCGAGACCGCGTCGTCGTGGTCGCGCGCGTCGTCGGGATCAATCGTGACGATGAACGAGCCGCGCAGGTCGAGCCGTCCCGTCCGGTCCTCGGCGACCGGCTCGTCGGGCAGTTTCTCGATCTCGCGCAGCACCTCGTGGGGGAAGGCCTGCGGAAGGCGGTGCTTCCGGATCAGCGCGATCATGTCCATGCCCGGCGCGTCGCTGGCGCCGAGGATCTCGGTGATGGTGCCTTCCGGGTTGACGTGGCGCGATTCCCACGGCAGCAGCTTGACGACGACCTTGTCGCCAAGGCGGGCCTTGGGATGCGGCTTGACGTAGATGTCGTGGACGATGCGCGGCTCGTCGGGGATGACGTAGAGGAAGAACTTCGTTTTCCGGAGCGTTCCGACCAGCGTTTCGTTGGCGCGCTCCATGACGCGGATGATGCGGCCTTCGAGCTTCTCCGGGCCGGGCTTCGCGCGGCGGTCGCGCCGGACGGTGCCTTTGCTCAGCCGGACGACCACGCGGTCGCCGTGCATGGCCACGCCGATGTTGTCAGCACCGACGTAGATGTCGCCCGGTGCGGACGGCTGGCCTTTCCCGTCGGCTTCCGGGATGACGAAGCCGAAACCGCGCTCGTTCATCTGTAGCCGGCCGACGACAAGGTCGGCCTCGGCGGGCAGGACGAAACGGTTGTTCCGGACGCGGACGATCTCGCCCTTGCGGAGCATGTCACCGAGCGCGCGGCGGAACTCGATGCGCTCCTGCTCGTTGAGCTTGAGCGCCTTGGCCAGTTCGTGCCGGCGCAGCGGCCGATAGTTCGGCGCGGCCAGGAAATTCAGGATTTTCTTTCTAGTCTCCATGGGATATGCGCGCACGCTAGCAGCGGCGCGCGGACAATGCAACCGCCGCGTCACGACTCGATCCAAGCCGGGCGCAACTTGACACACGCGCCACGATCAAG
>DYDC01000164.1 GCA_020718125.1 Methylacidiphilum sp.
GCTATTCTCGTCCGTCCCTCCGGGACTTGATCGTGGTGCGTGTGTCAAGTTGCGCCAGACGGCGCCGCGGGCGCTGTTTTGCTGGTGACGACGCGGGCGTGGGCGGCTAGAGTGCCGGGCATGTGCCGGGCCCCCATGTGGCGCGCGGCGTTTCATGCTGATGCACAAGCGCATTATCAACCCGGTCAGATGCCTCGTTCTCGCCGGCGGGTTCCTGGCGTCCGCGATGGCAGGTCATGCCCAGGAGCCGGCCCCGGTCGCGCTCTCGACAAACAACTGCGTCATCTCATTCGAGACAAAATCCACTTGGGGGATCATCAAGGGCGAGGTGCGGCAGGCCAGCGGCTGGGCGCGCGTGTCCCGGCAGGATGCCGTCACCTCCCTGCAGGCGCAGGTCGAGGTCAACGTCACCGATCTAACCACCGGCAGCGGCGGCCGGGACGCAAAACTGCGGACGTTCTGCTTGCAGGGTGACCAGTTTCCAAAAATCATATTCATGATCGAGCGCTGCAATATGTTTCAAGGCGGCTTGATGACCATCGCCGGCGACATCACCATCCGCGACGTGACGAAACGGCTTGTGCTCGGCACCAAATACAGCGCCAGCGCCAGCGAGTATCGGTTCGCGGGCGCGGGCGAGCTGAAATGGAACGAGTTCGGCGTGCGCGATCCCTCGACCGTGTTGTCGAAGGTCCAGCCGAAAACGCTGGTGAGCTTTGAACTGACTTTGCCGCGGAATTGACGTTCCTTTGGCAGAAACAGGAGACAACGACGTGCTCTACTTTGAACGAGGATCGGTGGACGGGAAACTGGGGCTGGAACAGCTCCGCGAAGGACTGACGACGGCGCTGGCGAAACTGGGGCCGCGCAAACGGGTGCTGGTCATCCCGCCGGACTTCACACGCTTCCATTCCCACGCGGGCATCCTGACCAAGCTGGCCTATGATCACTACGGCCCCGCGTTGACTGACGTGCTGCCCGCGCTCGGCACGCACACGTCCATGACGCCGCCCCAGATCGCCGAGATGTTCGCCGGCGTGCCCGCCGACCTCTTCCGTGCCCACAACTGGCGCACCGGCATCACCACCGTCGGCGAAGTGCCGGCGGATTTCGTCAAGCAGGTCTCCGGCGGCGCGGTGGATTTCGCATGGCCCGCGCAACTGGCCAACCTCATCTGGACCGGCAAGCACGACCTCATCCTCTCCGTCGGCCAGGTCGTGCCGCACGAGGTCATCGGCATGGCCAACTACAACAAGAACATTTTCGTCGGCACCGGCGGCGCCGACGGCATCAACAAGAGCCACTTCGTCGGCGCGGCCTACGGCATGGAGCGGATGATGGGCCGCGCGGACACGCCGGTGCGGCGGATGCTGAACTACGCCTCCGACCACTTCACCAAGCATCTGCCCATCGTCTATGTCCACTCCGTCGTCGGCCGCGACGAGACCGGCAAGCTGGCCGTGCGCGGCCTCTACGTCGGCGACGACCTCTCGGTCTTCACCCAGGCCGCCGCGCTCTCGCTGAAGGTCAACTTCGAGATGCTCGACGAGCCGTTGAAAAAGGCCGTCGTCTATCTCGACCCGTCCGAGTTCAAGAGCACGTGGCTCGGCAACAAGAGCGTCTATCGCACGCGCATGGCCATCGCCGACGGCGGCGAACTGGTCGTGCTTGCGCCTGGCCTCAAGGAGTTCGGCGAGGACGCGCAGATTGACGAGCTTATCCGCAAATACGGCTACATCGGCACGCCGCGCGTGATGGACGCGCTCAAGAAGAACGACGATCTGCGCCAGAACCTCAGCGCCGCGGCCCATCTCATCCACGGCTCGTCCGAGGGCCGGTTCAGCATCACCTATTGCCCCGGCCACGTCTCGCGGCAGGAGATCGAGAGCGTGAACTTCCGCTACGCCGACCTGAAACAGATGACGCAGCGTTACGACCCGGCGAAACTGAAGGACGGCTGGAACACGATGCCCGACGGCGAAAAGAGTTTCTACATCTCGAACCCCGCGCTCGGCCTCTGGGCCTATCGCGGCAGGTTCCAGGATTGAGCTGTAGCGGCGGTCATAGACCGCCGCTACAGATTGCCACTAAACGATAAAAGGAGAACAACATGAACGTCCCATTCCAGATTAACCTCAAAGACAAAGTCGCCGTCGTCACCGGTGGCGGCGGCGTGCTCTGCAGCACGATGGCCAAGACACTCGCCACCTGCGGCGCGCGAGTCGCCGTGGCCGACCTGAAGAAGGAAGCCGCCGAAGCCGCCGCGGCACGGATCCGCGCCGAGGGCGGCATCGCCATCGGCGTCGCCTGCAACGTGCTGGAGAAAGCCAGCCTCGACGCCGCCAACGACGCCGTGAAGAAGGAACTCGGCCCCGTGGACATCCTCATCAACGGCGCCGGCGGCAACCATCCCAAGGGCACCACCAGCCTCGAATACCTGCGCCCCGAAGACGCCGCGGGCGCGACGAAGGACCTCGTCACCTTCTACGACCTCGACCCGAAGGGCATCGAGTTCGTGTTCAACCTCAACTTCCTCGGCACGCTGCTGCCTACGCAGGCGTTCACGCGCGAGATGGCCGTCAAGAAACACGGCGTCATCATCAACATCTCCTCGATGAACTCCTTCCGGCCGCTCACCAAGATCCCCGCCTACAGCGGCGCGAAGGCCGCCGTCAGCAACTTCACCCAATGGCTCGCGGTCCATTTCTCCCGCGTCGGCATCCGTGTCAACGCCATCGCGCCCGGCTTCTTCATCACCGACCAGAACCGCGCGCTGCTGACCAAGCCCGACGGGTCGCTCACCCCGCGCGGTAACACGATCATCTCGCACACGCCGATGGGGAAGTTCGGCGCGCCCGACGACCTGCTCGGCGCGCTGCTCTGGCTGGTCTCCGATGACGCCGCCGGCTTCGTCACCGGCACGGTCATCCCCGTGGACGGCGGCTTCGCAGCGTTCAGCGGGGTGTGAGTTAGAAGGAGTTAATGCAAAACAGTCGTCACGCTCTGCGTGGTGCCGCCAGCCGCAACGACAGCACCGCTCAGCCAAGGGTGACAGGACTGGCCGCGGTCGCCGCGAAGAAAGAGAATTTCAACCCGCCGCCTGTATGATATAGTCGGGACATGATTGACCTCGTTGAACAGCGCCGTGAGTCCATCGCGGAGTTGTGCCGCCGGCACGATGTCCGGCGCTTGGAGCTTTTTGGCTCGGCGGCGCGCGGAGATTTCCAACCGGGCAAAAGCGACTTGGATTTCGTGGTCCAGTTTGCGCGGACAGGCTACGCCGGTTACGCGGATGCTTTCCTTGATTTTGCCGAAGCGTTGGAGAAGTTGTTTGGCCGCAATGTGGACTTGCTGACCGAACGCATGATTCGGAGTCCGCATTTCCGCGCCGCCGTGGACGCGACCCGCCAGGTGATTTATGAGGAGCGAGGCGAGACAAAGGCTGCTTGATGTGTTGGAGGCGTGCCGGGCTGTGGGGCAATTCGCCCAAGGCAAGGATTTCAACGCTTACCAAGCCGACGAGATGTTGCGCGCCGCTGTGGAACGGAAGCTGGAGGTGATTGGCGAGGCGTTTACCAAGCTGGCGGATGCCGAACCGGAATTGGCTGAGAAGTTTCCAGAGTTCAGGAAGATCGTCGGCCTGCGCAACCGGATCATTCACGGTTACGACACCGTGGACGATGAGATCATTTGGGATGTGGTGGAGAACAAGCTTCCGGCTCTGCGTCGCCAAGTGGAGGAATTTCTAAAATGACAACCGTCGACCTGTCCCAGACCCTGCTGTCAGCCGACCGCAGCGCCATGGGCCGCATCCTCGAAGCGATCCGCAGAATCCATGCCCACAGCGCCGAGTTGGTGAAAACGGCGTGATGAGCCAGACTGTCGAGAATTACAACCCCGATGACGACCGAGGAACAATGAGCGAGCCACTTACTTTTACCTGTCCAGGTTGTGGCAAACGAATGAGCATCCCCGGCGCATCACCGGGCGATCGAGTCAAGTGTGTCACCTGTGACAAGATTTTTGAGACACCTACCTCCTTGAATGTTACCAAAAGTGTTCACGCTGGTAACTTAAACACCCGCGCAGGCTACCGGCTATTGCAACACCTGAACCGCCGGCCAATCGCGCAATCCCAACCATTTCATGGTCAACGAACCCTTGTTTCTGTGGGGGAAGCATTGAGGATGGAATGGTTAACCTGTTGAATCTCAAACCGTTCAAGTGTTGCAATAGCTACTGGCTATCGCCACTTGACTCTCAACAACAAGCCACCTAAACAACCAATGCACCACCGCTAGTTTCAACTGTCGGCGGGACATATCCCGTGCCGTTACGTGCTTGCACAACCTGCGTGACACAAAATCTGTATGGAGATCCTCTCATGAAACTCCTCGCTGCAATTCCTTCTGGCCGCGTTGCGTGGCGCGGCATGATCCAGTCGCTCCTGGCGGCTGCGGCGATCCTCGCGATCATCGCGCCTGACGCCCTGGCCGAACCGGTGCCGTTGGTGAACGGCAGCGCGGTCAACGGCGACGTCACCAACGTCACGGCACAAGGCTTTGAACTCAAACTGCCTTACGGCGCGGCGAAGTATGCGTGGTCGCAGGTGGATTTGCGCCGGCTGCCGACGGTCAATCCGGGCTTGTTCCAAACCTACAGCAAACTATCGGGCTACCAGCCGCCCGCCGCGCCGGCATTGACCGTGCGCCCGGCCGTCACGCCGCCGGCGGCTCCTGTGGCGGTGCCACAGGTCGTGACGGCCGCGGCGTCTCCCGCTGAGTGGCCGTGTTTCCGCGGGCCGAACCACGACGGGAAGTCGCCGGACAAAGGATTGCTCAAGGAATGGCCGGCCGACGGGCCGAAGCTGTTGTGGAAGATCAGCGATATCGGAAAAGGTTTCTCCAGCCCGACCGTCAGCGGCGGCTCGATCTACGTCACCGGCGAGGAGGGCGGCAATCTGTCGTTGTTCGCGCTCGACATGGACGGCAAACAGAAGTGGAAAGTGGACGCGGGCGGCATCTGCAAGAAAGTCCCCGGCGCGCGAGGCTCGCCGACGGTGGACGGCGCGAATCTCTATTTGCTGGCGGGCGACGGCCTGTTCGGCTGCTACGACACGAAGACCGGCACGCGCAAGTGGACGCACCAGGCGACCGCGCTGGGCGGCAGCCCCGGCGGCTGGGGTTACGCCGAGTCGGCGCTGATTCACGGCAAGCTCGCCATCTTCAAGCCGGGCGGGCAGGGCTGCATCGTCGCGTTCGACAAGAACAGCGGCCAGAAAGTCTGGAGCAGCAAAGGGTTCTCCGCAGGACCGGAATACGGCTCGTGTCTGCCGTTCACGTTCGGCAACGTCCCGATGATCGCCACGGGCACGCGCGAGGGCTTGGTGTGCGTCAACGCCACTACAGGCGAACTGTTGTGGCAGAACCCGTTCGCGGCCAGGAACCCTGCCAACTGCCCCACGCCCGCCTACGGCGACGGTTATGTGTTCTGGGCCAACGGCTATAACAAGGGCGGCATCTGCATGAAACTTTCGCCCGGCGGCAAAGCGGAGGAGGCGTGGACCACTCAGAACATGATCTGCCACCACGGCGGCTACGTCATTGAGAGCGGCTGCATCTATGGCAATCACAACAACGGCTGGGCGTGCCTCGACCTAAAGACCGGCGGGAAGAAGTGGTTCGAGAAAGGCGTCGGCAAAGGTTCGCTCTGCTGGGCCGATGGCATGTTCTACCTCTTCAGCGAAAGAGGCGGCCAGGCCGCGCTCGCGACCTGTTCGCCGCAAGGCCTCGAAGTCAAAGGCCGCGTCCATGTGGTCGGCTCCGGCCCGAGCTGGGCGCATCCGGTCGTCATCGGCGGCCGACTGTATCTGCGCTACGGCACCAACCTCTACTGCTACGACGTGCGGACCAAGTGAAGCCGCGCCGCGCGGCAACCAGTCACCCTCCCAGTGCTGGAGCACAAACGTCACCGCGCGGTCGCGATAGGTCCGGTAGAGGTGTGCCGCCACATCGCAATACTCCCGCGTCACCGCCTCGCAAAAACTTTCCGGCAAGCCCGCCTTGCGCCAGCCTGCCTCGACCGGGCTGTCCGTCTCCAGCACGATTGTGGCGAACGGCATCGCAAAGACCTGCTGGAAATGCTCCGACTGCGCCAACTCGACCAAGTTGCGACAGTCGCCCCACCGGCTGTGGAACGGATAAGCCCTCTCCAACTGGCGCGGCGCGAACCAACACTTTCCCAGCCGCGTGCCCAACTCGATCAATCTCTCCGCACCCTCGATCAGAAAAGGTTTCTCTGTCAGGCAATACTGTCCGCCAACGTGCGTCGCGCCGAAACGAGCATTGAAGTCACGCGGCAGCTTCTCCAGTCGGCTGGGCCTCGCGGGGTTGTCATCTGTCCACAGTGGTTGTCACGCTCCGGGGCGCAACTTGACACACGCACCACGATCAAG
>DYDC01000165.1 GCA_020718125.1 Methylacidiphilum sp.
ATGGCCTCCAATTGCTCCGTTCCAGATGATTACCACTCAGAACCCGGAAGTTCTGCCATTCAGGTTTCGTGTTGCGCACAACGGCTGTCCGCTGCTAATGCTAATATCGAAGCCGCCTGTTATCTCTTCGCCGTGAAACGACTCGTATTAGCTGTCTTGGTCGCATCCCCCAGCCTTCTTTCCTGTCTGGCCGCGCCGGACGAAATCGCCGGGGCCATCCAGGTCATCCGTGCCGTGGGCGCGGAAGGCCGCGGCAACGTCGAGGCGTCCGCCGCGTGGAAGAAGCTCGCCGCCTGCAACGCCAGCCAGATTGCCCCCCTCCTCGCCGGCATGGACGGCGTGGATGAACTCATCGCCAACTGGCTTCGAGCGGCTGTGGACACCATCGTCGCCAGCGAGTCGGCTGCGGGCAAGAAGTTGCCGGTGGATGAGTTGCTGGCATTTGTGCGCGACACGAACCACAATCCCCGTGCCCGGCGGCTGGCATTCGAGCTGGTCGCGCGGGTCCAGCCGGCTTCGGCGGAGAAACTGCTGCCGGGCATGTTGAACGATCCCAGCATGGAACTGCGGCGTGACGCGGTGGATCGTGTGACAGCCGACGCGGCGGGCGCGGCCACTGCCGGCAGGAGACCGGACGCGATCCAGCGTTACCAGCAGGCGCTGCGGTCGGCGCGCGACGTGGACCAGATCCAGGGCGTGACGGCAAAGCTGCGCGAACTCGGCGAGACCGTGGACCTGCCGAAGCTGTTCGGTTTCCTCACGCACTGGAAAGTCATCGGGCCGTTCGACAATACAGGCGGCAAAGGCTTCGCAACGGTGTTCCCGCCGGAGAAGCAGGTTGACCTCGCCGCGGAATACGACGGCAAGGCAGGCAAAGTCCGATGGAGCGATCACACCACGCCGGACGAACTCGGCATGGTGAACATCAACCCCATCTACGGCGCGCTCAAGGAAGTGACCGCCTACGCCTACACCGAGTTCGTCTCCGACAAGGCGCAGCCGGCGGAGTTGCGGCTCGGGTGCAAGAACGCCTGGAAAGTCTGGCTCAACGGCAAGCTGCTGTTCGAACGCGAGGAGTATCACCGCGGGATGCAGATTGACCAGTATCGCCTCGCGGGCCGGCTCCAGCCGGGCCGCAACACCATCCTCGTGAAGGCGTGCCAGAACGAACTGACAGAGAAGTGGGCCGTGGAGTGGCAGTTCCAACTGCGCGTGTGCGACCACCTCGGCACGGCGATCCTGCCGGCCGCCGCGAAGTGAACCGGGAATTCCCCGATGACGAAAACAATCTTCTCACTCACCGTCGCCTGCCTCACCACCGCGCATCTGCTCGCCGCCGACTGGCCGCAGTTCCGCGGGCCGCATGGCAACGGCGTCTCCGACGAAACGGACGCGCCCGCCACGCTCGACGCGGCGAAGAGCATCGCATGGGCGGTGGAGCTGCCGGGCCGCGGCCTCTCCAGCCCGATCGCCATCGGCGACCGCGTGTTCATCACGAGCGCCAGCGGCCCGCGGCAGGAACGGCTGCACGTGTTCTGCTTCAATGCAAAGGACGGCTCGAAGCGATGGGAACGGCAATTCTGGGCCACGGGCCGCACGATGACGCAATCCAAGACCTGCGTTGCCGCGCCGACGCCCGTCAGCGACGGCCGCCGCATCTTTGCCCAGTTCTCCTCCAACGATCTCATCTGCCTCGACCTCGATGGCAATCTGCTCTGGCTGCGCGGCCTGACGCGCGACTATCCCAACGCGAGCAACAGCATCGGCCTCTCTTCCTCGCCCGTCGTTGTCGGCGACACGCTCGTCGTGCAGGTCGAGACCGATTGCGATTCGTTCGTGGCCGGGATTGATGTGGCCACCGGCGTCAACCGCTGGAAGGCGGAACGGCCACGCAACCGCAACTGGTCATCGCCTGTCGTGTTCGCCGACAAGCCCGGGCGGCAAGTCGTCGCCATTCAGGGACTGGGCGGCATGATTACGCTTCTGCCCGCGACTGGCGAGACGGTGTGGAACCGCACCGACGAATCGGCCAACATTTCCTCGCCGACACCGGGCGATGGCGTCCTTTATATATCGTCGCGCGCGCTGGTGGCGTTGCAGGCCGACTCGGAAAGCCACACGCCGAAGGAACTCTGGCGCAACCATCTGATCACTCCAGGCACCTCCAGCCCGCTTGTGCTGGGCGACCGCGTCTTCACACTAGCCGGCGCCGGCAAGCTCTCCTGCGGCAAAACGTCCACGGGCGAGCGCCTGTGGACGCTCCAACTCAAAGGCCCGTTCAGTTCCTCGCTGGTCGCGGCTGGCGGCAAACTCTACGCCGGCAACGAGAAAGGCATCGTCTTCATCGTGGACATCACGAAGCCGCAGGGTGAGATCGTCAGCCAGCTCGACCTCGGCCAGACCATCCTCTGCACGCCCGCCATCGCCCACGGCGCGCTCTACATCCGCAGCGATGGCAAGCTCTGGAAGCTTGTGAAACCGTGACGCCATCGCGCGCGCTGCCGCTGTCCGTTGTTTTGGATTGAACCTCAGCCGGGACTCTCCCAAAGTTGCCGCATCTTATGGGCGCACAATGGAAACAAGCTGGGCGCGAGGCCGGCGCGCAAAAAAAAGGCCGGATGGTCGTCAAGATCGTCCGCGAGATCATGGTCGCCGTCAAACAGGGCGGCAAGGATCCCGACCTGAACCCGCGGCTCGCCGCCGCCGTTGA
Organism: Methylacidiphilum sp.; assembly: GCA_020718125.1. GTDB lineage: Bacteria > Verrucomicrobiota > Verrucomicrobiia > CAIQCK01 > CAIQCK01 > JACRKA01. Next base: position 2,711 of record DYDC01000165.1, read on the forward strand.
GAAGGCGCGCAAGGCCAGCGTCTATCGCGACACCATCGAGCGCGCCATCAAGAAGGGCGCGGGCGAGACGGACGAGAAGGTTGTGTTCGAACTGGTCACCTATGAAGGCTTCGCGCCGCACAAGGTGCCGGTCGTCGTCGAGTGCCTCACCGACAACCGCAACCGCACCGCGCCCGAAATCCGCAACATCTTCCGCATCGGCACGCTCGGCCAGCCCGGCAGCGTCAGTTTCTTCTTCAACCACCTCGGCGTGGTCGAAGCCACCCACGCCGACCCCAACCGCGACGCCGAGGCCGACGCCATCGAGGCCGGCGCGCAGGAGGTCGAGCCGCTTGAAGCCGATGAAGTCCCCGAAGGCCGCAAAGGCGCGCGCTTCCTGACCGAGATCAAGGACCTCGACGCCGTCTCGAAGGCGTTGAAGGCCGCGGGCTGGACCGTGATCGCGTCCGAGATGCGTTACCTCGCCAAGAACTTCCCCGACCTCGACGAAGCCGCCCGCAAGGAGGTCGCCGACTTCCTCAACGCCCTCGACGACCACGACGACGTGCATCACGTCTATGCGGCGATCCGGTAGCGGGGCGGCGGGCGCGACTGGGCGCGTCAGCTTTTCGACTTGAAGACCGGGAGGCCGAGTTTCCAGCGGATGGCAGCGAGCCGCAGGACGAGCGTGACAGCGAGGCCGATCAGGCTGGCGGCCGGCTCGGATGGCCAGCAGCGCCACAGCGCCACATACACCAGCGCGCCACAAAATGAGGCAGTGGCGTAGAGGTAAATCTCCTTCTTGAACACGAGCGGGATTTCGCCCGTGAGCACGTCGCGGAAGATTCCGCCTGCTACGCCGGTGATGACGCCCATCGCGATGGCGATGGAGGGGGCGGCAGGCAACATCACAGCCTTCTTCGCGCCGGCGACGGTGAACAGCGCCAGCGCGAACGCGTCGGCCACGAGCAGCGTCGTTTGCGGGAAGTGATGGAACCGCGCGGCGATGAAGCAGACGACGGCCGTGGCGGTGGCGTTGAGCAGATAGTTCGGGTCGCTCACCCAGAACACGGGCTGGCAGCCGAGCGCAAGGTCGCGGATGGTGCCGCCACCGAACGCGGTGACGAGGGCGAGCACGATGACGCCGAACAGGTCCACCTGTTTGCCGCGCGCGGCCAGCACGCCGGTGATGGCGGACACGGCGACGGCGAATTGCTCGATGACGTATTGCATGGGGAGGCGTTGTTTGAACCACCCTGCCGCGCTTCAGGCCGTCACAGCTTCCACGGCTCGCGGTTGGAGCGGCTGAGCAGCCGGTTGGCCGCGTCGTCGTTGATGAACCGTTTGGCCACGGGATCCCAGCGCGGCTTCCGCTTCAGCAGCATCGCAATGTTCGCGAGGTGGCAGATGGTGGCGGAACGATGGGCCGATCTCGACGGTCGCGACCGGATCGCCGCGGCTCTTGATGCAGTCCAGGAAGTTCCGCACGTGGTTGTTGCTGTAGCCGAGCCGGATTTCGTTCGCGCCGATGGTCGCCGCCTTCAGCGAGTTCGGATGCGTGAAGAACCCGGTCGCGCCCATCTCGATCCAGCCTTCCGTGCCGATGAACCGGCATTGGGCGACCGTCTTATCGGGGTCGGTGACAAGGTCGGTGTCGCAGGTCAGCTCCACACCGTTCGCGTAGCGGGCGCGGAAGCGGACGATTTTGGCGACATCGAACAAGCCGTCTTTGGGCCACTCGCTGCCGGCGTCCTCATACTCGACCGGGCCGGTGAGGTCCGTGCCGTTGCCCCACTGCGCCATGTCGAACGAGTGCGCGCCGAGGTTGGTGGTCTGGCCGCCGGAGTAGTCGCGCACGAACCGGAACTTGTAGAGGCAGCGGTCCACATGATATGGCGCCCACGGCGCCGGCCCGAGCCACATGTCGTAGTCGAACCCCTCCGGCACCGGTATCGGCGCCCAGCCGCTGGGCGGGCCGCTGCGGTTCCACGGGCCGATGGTCGTCTCGATCTTCTTCAACTGGCCGATCCGGCCGTTGCGGACCAGTTCGCAACCGAACCGCGTCAGCGCGCGCGACCGCTGGTGGCTGCCGGTCTGGAGGACCACGCCGTGGCGGCGGACCGCCTCGATCATCAAGCGGCCTTCCTCGACCGTGTAGCTCATCGGCTTCTCGCAATAGATGTCCTTGCCAGCCCGCGCCGCCATGACCGTCATCACCGCGTGCCAGTGGTCGGGAGCGACGATGACGACGGCGTCCACGTCCGGCCGCGCCAGCACGTCACGGAAGTCCGCGTAGGCGTCGCAGCCTCGGAACGCGCCCGCGCGTCGGCGCTCGGCATAGCTCTTCTCCACGAGTTGCTTGGCCGGCTCGCGGCCGCAGAACTGGTCGGCACTGCGATAGCCGGCGCTGGCGCGGTTCACGTCGCAGACGGCGACGAACTGCCCGTCCGCTTCCTGCAGGAACGCCTTCATGTCCTGGAAGCCCCGGTTGCCCGTGCCGATCATCGCGAGATTGATGCGGTTGCTCGGCGCGAGCGCCCCGCAGGCCGAGGCGGGGATGAGATTCGGAGCGCCCACGGCGGCGAGGGCGGTGGCGTGGAGGAATTGCCGTCGTGTGAAACCAGGTTGTCTCTTCATATCCATTCTCACTTTTGCGTCGCGAGTGCCGCGTCGAGCGTCATCGTCTGGCCGCGTTTCATCTGTCGCTCCATCTGCCGCTCGCCCCAGCGCACACGGCAGACGCCGCTCACGGTCGCGCGCACCGTGACTGCCGTGAGCTTACCGTCCCTCCACGCGATGTCCACCTCGAAGCCGTTGCGGGCGCGGAGGCCATTGGCGCTGCCGCTCGGCCATGCTTTCGGCAACGCAGGCAGCGGGTTGATCTCGCCTTCGTGCGATTGCAGCAGCATCTCGCACACGCCGGCGGTGATGCCGAAGTTGCCGTCTATCTGCATCGGCGGATGGAGGCCGAAGAGGTTCAAGCATGTGTTGCGGTTCGAGAACAACTGCTGGAACAGCCGGTGCGCGTTCTCGCCGTCGTGCAGCCGCGCGTAGGGCGCCGTGCGCCACGCAAACGACCACTCGCGCACGTCTCCTTCATCACGGGATACGCCACGCGCTTCAGCCACGCCTTGTCACCGCCGTAGGCGTGGTGCCACCAGAAATGCTGGCAATACCACGCGTTAGCCGGCACGTCCCACTGCCAGCCAATGTCGCCGTGGATGCCGCGCGACGTGCGCACCGCCCAGCCGCGCGATTTGCCGGAGGTCGTCGCGAACCGCTTCTCCGCTGCCGTTGCCCTTCGCCACGCGGGGAGTTGGCTCGCGATGAGGTCGAACAGCGTCGCGTGGCACTCGGCGAGGTTCGCCGGCTCCGCGGGCCAGTAATTCATCTGGATGTTGATGTTCGCGTGATAGGCGCTGTGCCACGGCGGCTTGTTGCTGTCGCACCACAACCCTTGCAGGTTCGCCGACAGGCCGCCGGGCCGCGAGCAGGCGATCAGGAGATAACGGTCGTATTGAAACAGCAACTCCTCCAGGTCCGGGTCGCCGCCTTTCTCACCGTGCAGCACCTTCCGCTGGTCAACCGGCAACGCGACCCGGTCCGCCGGGATAAAACGATTCACTGGCGCGGGAGAAGTCGCGGAGCGACGGCAGGACAGTAGC
>DYDC01000166.1 GCA_020718125.1 Methylacidiphilum sp.
GTCCGTCCCTCTGGGACTTGATCGTGGTGCGTGTGTCAAGTTGCGCCCCAGGCGTTCGCGGCTCGATAAAACTTCTTGCCAAGGCTCTGCCATGCGACGTAGCTTTGCGTGGTCATGCGAGCGACATTGATTGGTGTTGCGGTTATTGGCTGCCTGTTGGACATGCAGCCAGTTCAGGCTCAGGGGCAGTGGGGCGCGACGCCCAGTTCTGCGGGCGGCCTCTACAGGAGCCGGTTTCGTTTCGAGGGAGAGCGGCAGGGGGGGTCGCAGTCCGGCGGCCGCGTGTTCCAGCCAGTGACCCCGGCCAATCCTTCGATGCGGCAGAGCGGTGCCCCGGCGCAAACAGCGGGCACGGCGCCCGCGGTTACGCCTGCCCAACAAGCCGGCTCGACGTTGCCGCCGCCCCATCCTTCGTTGATGCAGATCGTGACTTCGCCGACTCCATCCTACATGGCGGCCCCGCAGGCGCCGGCCACGCCAGCTTCGCCCACTCCGACGCTGATGGGTGTGGTGACCGGAAAGGGTGCTGCTACTGCGCCGACTTCGCCGTATCCGTCGTTCATGCAGGTGGTGACGGGTGGACAGGCTGCGCCCGCAGGATCGCGCGCGGCCACGCCGGGCAAAGGCGGATCAGGCGCGGCAACGCAGTCGTTCGGATCGTCCACCCCGCCCCGATCTTCGTCTGCCGCACAACCTCAATCCGCCTCCACCTCCTCAGGAGCGCCTGCGTCGCGCTGATTGCGCGTCGTCTGGTCCGGGTTCTTGGTTTGATTTCAGGTCTTTTCGCGCGCTATTCGAATGGGGTTTTTGCGTTGTCTTGACGGCTGTTGGAGCTAAACTGCCGCTGTTTGCAGAACGGCTCGTGGTTGATCCAAGACCATGAGTTGATGGAAGGAGCCGACCGATGAAAACATTGAGACCCGCGGCGTGGCTGGCGTCGCTGATGCTCTTCCGGGCCGTCGGCACGCCGGTAGTGAAGGGAGGGTGAGGTGTGGACCCGAACGTGGCGGACCGTGTGTCCAGCCCGTATTCGGGAACGGTGGCCAGTTTGGCCGCCAACAAGCTGAGTGTCCGGGCCGGGAAGACGAAAAGCAGACTGTCGGCAGTCCCGACCCGGCGAAGCATCTCCTTCACCATTCCGGAGTCCGTGACGATCACACGCAATGGCCTGCACCAGTTCGACGATCTGAAAATCATCATCGATCATGAGGACTTTGATCGTGTTTTCTGGCATGAGCGATAGTTCGCTTGGCCCAGTGTGACTGCCCGGCGCCACTACCAGAAGCACCCGGCAGATGCACCTGTTTCTTGCGCGCTATCCACACGCCAAACATGGGGGACAATGCCGTGGCTCTCATCCACGGCGCTCAGTCCGCAGCAATCATCGCGCCCGTGCGAGGCCTTTGGAGGGGGTCGGCTGCTTGAGATCCACGTCGAGGGTGGCGCTGCTCGCGCCGGCGTCGGCGCCTGAGGATATACAGGCGCGCGGCGCGGAAGGTTACGCTTGGCCGCGTCAGTTTTGGCGTTTGACGCTGGCGGTGAACCGGGTAGCTTCTTCGCGCCGTGGAGCCGCTCGTCAAAATCACCGATTATCTCTGGGAACTGCCGCAGACCGCCAAGCCCGGGATGCGCGTGCCGGGGCGCATCTATGCCAGCGAGCCGATGCTGAAGCACATCGTCGGCGACAATGCGCTCGACCAGGTCGCCAATGTCGCCTGCCTGCCGGGCATCCAGAAGTATTCGCTGGCGATGCCGGACATCCATTGGGGTTACGGCTTTCCCATCGGCGGCGTCGCGGCGACCGCCCCGAACGAAGGCGGCGTCATCTCGCCCGGCGGCGTCGGCTACGACATCAACTGCGGTGTGCGCCTGATGCGAACCAACCTGACGCGCGACGATGTCCGTCCGCGCATCCGCGAACTGGTGGCGCAACTTTTCCGCGACGTGCCGTGCGGGCTTGGCAGCAAGAGCGACCTGAAGCTCACACACGGCGACGAACGGCAGGTCATCACCAAGGGCGCGCGCTGGGCTGTGGAGCACGGTTTCGGCGAAGCGGACGACCTCGACCACATCGAGGAGCGCGGCTGCATGGGCGACGCGGAGGCGTCGAACATCACCGAGCGCGCGCTGGAGCGCGGCTCCGGCCAACTCGGCAGCCTCGGCAGCGGCAATCATTTCTGCGAGGTGCAGGTCGTGGTCGAGGTCTTTGACGAGCACGCGGCGAACGTGATGGGTCTGTTTGCGGGCGGCGTCACGGCGATGATCCACTGCGGCTCGCGCGGGTTCGGCTATCAGGTCTGCGATGATTACCTGCGGGTGCTGGCGACCGCGCCGGGCAAATACGGCATCCATCTGCCCGACCGCCAGCTCGTGAGCGCGCCCGTGACTTCTCCGGAGGGTGAGGAGTATCTGGCGAGCATGCGCTGCGCGGCGAACTATGCGTTCGCGAACCGCCAGGTGCTCGCCGCAAAGGTCGAGGGAGCGTTCCTGCACGCGTTGCGCATCTCGCCAAACGAACTTGGCATGAGTCTGGTGTATGACGTGCCGCACAACATCGCGAAGTCCGAGGAGCACGCCATCAACGGCCAGCGCAAAACGGTGTGCGTTCACCGCAAGGGCGCGACGCGGGCGTTCCCGCCGGGCCACCCGCTGGTGCCGGCCCGCTATCGCCAAATCGGTCAACCTGTGCTTGTGCCGGGCGACATGGGGAGGTATTCATTTGTGCTCGTGGGACAACAGGAGGCCATGAACCAGACCTTCGGGACCGTCTGCCACGGCGCGGGGCGCATGATGAGCCGCAGCCGCGCCAAGCGCGAGATCCGTTTCGAGGACCTCAAGCGCGACATGGAGCGCCGCGGCATCACGATGATGGCGCAGGGCCGCGGCACGGCGGTCGAGGAAGCGCCGATGGCCTACAAGGATGTCGAGGACGTGGTGAACGTGGTTCACGGCGCGGGCCTCGCGCGGAAAGTCTGCCGGCTGCGCCCGATCGGCGTGGTGAAAGGTTGAACCCGCGATGAGCGACCCCGCCAACAAGCCCGCCGCCGCCGCGTTGAATGTTTCCACGGAGCCGCCGTCCATATCGGCGGGTTGGCCGGAGCCTGACGCGGTCAGCGACGTCGAACTGGTGTCGCGAAGCCAGCAGGGCGACACTGCGGCCTTCGAGGAGTTGGTGAGCCGCTATCGCGGGAAAGTTTACGGGCTGGTTTACGGTATGGCCCGCAACGATCAGGATGCCCGGGATCTTTGCCAGGAAACATTCATCCGCGCGTGGCAATCGCTCGGACGGTTTTGCGGACGGTCGTCGTTCTACACGTGGCTGTATCGCATCGCGACGAACCTGACGATTGACAAGGTCCGAAGAAAGCAGCGCTCGCCGTTCGTGGAATTAGATGCGCGCACGCAGTCGGATTCCGACGAGCCGCGCGTGCCGGAGGCGGTGACAACGAACCGGCCTTCCGACGACGCGCAACGGACCGATATCCGCGTGGCGATTGATAACGCGATGGAGAAGCTGACGCCGGAGCACCGGGCCGTCGTGCTGCTGAAGGATTTTGAAGGTCTCGAATACAAAGAGATCGCGAAGATCGTCGGCTGCTCGCCGGGCACGGTGATGTCGCGGTTGTTTTACGCGCGGCGGCGCCTCCAACGGTTGTTGAAAGGTTTGTTATGAGCTGTGGGTTCTTCGAACGATGGTTGATGGCCAGCGCCGACGGCGAACTGGCCGGCTGGCGGGCCGCGTGGCTGCGGTCGCATCTGGCCGGCTGTCCGAAGTGCGCGCAAGGTCTGGCCGAACTGCGCCGGCTGCGCGAGGTCATCGCCAGCCGCAAGCGGGATTACGCCGCTGCTGGCCAGAACGACCCGTTTTTCTCGCAACGGCTGCGTGCTGCGATGCGGTATTCGCCAGAGACAGCGCCGGACGGGGATGTGGTGATGGCCTACAGCACGCGGACGTATGCGGGCAAGAGGGCGTCCGGCAGACCCGCCGGGGCGACACTGTTTGGGAGGTCTTCGGTCCGGCGGCTCGCGTTTGCTTCCGCGGCCGTTGCAGTGGTGGTGATTGCGTTGACAGGCTTGCTGTCGCCGATCGGGCGGGAGTTGCCGCTGCTGGCGCCGCCGGGCGCGAGCGGTGTGAGCTTTTCAGACACGAAGGCCGCATCGGACACCTCGGCCGACCCGGTGAAGTTCGACAAGCCGGACGTGGACATCCATGTGCTTTGGGTCAGCGGCCTGCCCTATCTGGAGAAGGAGAACCCGCCCGGTGGATCGGGCAGTTGACGCTGCGCGACGCCGACGAAAGAACGTGTGATGAGAAAACTGTTCGTGTTGATGTTGCTGGGCCTGTGGCCCGCTTTCGCGGATGCCGCGCAGGTTTCTGTCCGGCTTATCCATGCGACTGTTGCCGGCCAGGCCAAGCCCGAAACCGAACTGACCGCCGACACGCCGCGGCTTCAAAAGGCGTTTGGCTACAGCGACTACAGGATCCTCTCGCGTCAAAACGTTGCGATGGGCGAAGGCGAGATCAGGCAGTTCGAGTTGCTCCAGAAGTTTGCGCTCCGGCTCAAGCTGTTGCGGGCGTCTGGCGCGGGTTACCTGATGCGTTGCGAAATGCTCCACGGCGACAAGAGCCTGATGGAGACCACTGTCACCATCACCAGCGGCAGTTCTTACTTCATCACGGGGCCGGAGTATGATAAGGGCCAGTTGCTGATCTCCGTGGCGGTGAAGTAGCCCCGCGGTGCAGCAACAACATCGCACCGAGGATTTCCATGCTCTTCGACAAACTTCAGGCCGACCTCAAACAGGCCATGCTGGCCAAGGACGCCGCGCGCACCGGCACGCTGCGGCTCCTCATCTCCGCCGCCAAGTATCTCGCCATCGAGAAGAAGCTCACGGAGTTGAAGGATGCTGACGTGACTGACGTGCTGCGCCGTCAGGCCAAACAGCGCCGAGATTCCATCGAGAGCTTCGAGAAGGGCAACCGCCACGATCTCGCTGACAAGGAGCGTGCCGAACTGGCCATCATCGAGACCTACCTCCCCAAGCAACTCTCCACCGACGAACTGACGGCGCTTGTCAAAGCCGCCATCGCCGAGACCGGCGCGACCTCCAAGGCGCAGACCGGCCAGGTCATGAAAGCCGTCATGGCAAATGTGGCGGGCCGCGCGGACGGCAAGGAAGTCAACCGGATCGTTTCCAGCTTGTTGGGCTGAGCGATTACCAGTTCGGGGCGGTCTTGTTTCGCACTGAGCCGGCAGTATTTCTTTAACTGGAATGGTCCGCATGGCTCTTGCTATATGGGTGCGCATACATAATGCGACATAGGCTGCCGGGGGGATATGCTGTCACGGCGGCATGAACCCTGTGTTTGCCCGCGGTAACAAATAGACGGTGCAACGGCTGCTCCAACGGCGCCACCAAGCCACGAACGATAAAGCTCCGCGCGTCGCCCAGCGACTGCACGGCATTGTCCTCAGCCTCAAGGGTCGCACGCCGCCCGAAATCGCCTGCCTGCTCCACATGCATCGCAGCACGGTTCCCCTGTGGATCGAGCACTGGAATCACCACGGCGAGGAAGGGCTGTGGGAGGGGCAGCGACTAGGACGGACCGCGCGGCTCGATCGAAAACAGCGGGAAACGCTCGGCGACATTTTGGACGGTGGCCCCGTGGCCTACGGCTTGGAAACCGGCATCTGCAAGCCGCCAACTGCCTGCTCACGGCCCGCCGCGCTTACCAGCGGCTCTTGCAGGAAGAAATCCGGGCCTACGCCGCGAGCGAAGACGAAGTGGCCGCAGAAATCCGCGAGTTGTTCCATTTTCTGGGCGAGACGTAGGAGCCCACGTGAGGAGGCTTAGAAATGGAATCCGAAATCCGGTGGAAGAACGGGCCTCCCCAAAGCGGCCTGTAGCCGCAACCAAATCGTAACGCGGACATCTCTGTCCGCGCCGTTGTCAGCCCGAAGAACAACGCGGACAGGCATCTGTCCTGCGCGGAGCGGCACGCTGAAAGCGCGGACTTCAACCGCCGCGCCGGCGATGATACCTGCGGGCGCATCCGCGCACTGCCCCCGATTTAGTTCTGGGTCCAGAGCTCCTCCCACTGATGATTGTGGCGTGCTTCGGTCAGAGACCCGAGATGCCGCAGGCCTTCGACCGTCCAAAACTGTCCCGGTCGCTTGAACCGGCATTGTCTCTGACGACAGGCCGATTCCACTGGACTGTCGGAACTCCATGAGAATGTCCCTTTTGTAACTCGATGGAAATGTCCCCTTTGGGCCGGAGTTGCGTTAGCAACCCCGGCCACAATATGGAGACATCAACGATGAGTCGGAAGGAACGGG
>DYDC01000167.1 GCA_020718125.1 Methylacidiphilum sp.
GGCCCGACGGCCGCAACGAAGAAAGCGGACGAGTCGGTCTGGCTCGTTTGGGTGTTGCCGGCAGGCGGCCAACACGCAAAGCCCACAAGACTCGCCAAGGCAACACGGAGCACGCGCATCGCGGGACGGGTGGTTTTAACGTTTCTGATCATGGTCTCCTCCCAAGGGTAACCTCGCTGCGCCCGGTGACGGGAAGATGGGGTGCGCAGCCGGTATAGCCTGCGTTGTTTTATGTGCCAAGATTTGCATTCTGTTCCTTCAATTTATTTTTCAAGTTCGGTATATCTAAACTCCTCGGAAGAACCTTTTCTTTAGCCGCCATTGCCGCCGCTGTTCCGGCAGCATGTCCCGTGGCCATGCACATGGCCTGTATCCTGGTTGAACCGTGCGCCTCGCGCGCGGCGGAGATGCACCTGCCGGCCACCAGCAGGTTGTCGATCTTCTCGGGCACCATGCATCGGTAGGGAACGTCGTAGGATTCCCCTTTTTTCAACTCGCGGAAGTCGAACCCCGACCCTTTCGTGTTGTGCAGGTCAATCAGGTAGCATCCGCGGGCGACAGCGTCTGCGAACTTCTTCGCGCCGAGGACATCGCCGGCCGTAAGCTGGCAGCACCCTTTAAGGCGCCGAGACTCGCGCACCCCGATCTGCTGCGGCGTCTGTGATATCCAAGCGCGTTCGCAGCCCGGCATCGCTTTCTTCATATACCGGAACAACTCCCAGGCCTGACGCCTCCCCTCGATTTCGGCCATGGAGAGGTCCTCTCCCCGTGTGGCGTCAAGCTTCAGGACGCGTGTGGCGTGGACGCTGTATTCGCCGGGACGGACAGAATACAAATGCATGAAACCGTCCAAGGGAATGCCCGCTAGTTTGCCCGCCTCCCTTCCCTTTCTCCAGAAGCCTTGGAGTGACGATCCCACGCCCCAGAGGCCGAAGCTTTGGTTATCACCTTTCCTTGCCTCCTCGAGTCGCGCATTGTCCACTCCGCTGATCCTGAACACGAGGCTCATCGGCATGAGAAGCCCTTCTCCGTCCCCCTTTTCGAACCCGGCTCCCGCCCGGGCGAAGACATCGCCATCTCCGGTGCAATCCACCGTGATTGCAGCCAGAATGGCGCCCCGGCCGGACTTGTTCTCAATGATGATGCCGCCCACCCTGTTGCCCTCTTTGATCACATCTGCGACCCGCGTATGGAAAAGCATCTTCACGCCCGCCTGGCTCAGCAACTCGACATCGGCCTGCTTCATCGCTTCAGCATCAATGCCAATCCACCGCTGTTTGAGGTCGCATTTCAATCCCTGGAGTTCATAGCTCGCTTTGATAATCCGTTCTGCCATGCCGCGGATTATCACTTGCTCGCCGTCGCTCAAGCCGCCCACACAGCTCATCAGAGCGGCAGTCGTCATCCCCCCAGGCGTTGCATGCCGCTCGACAATCACCACACGCGCGCCAGTCTCAGCGGCGGCGAGTGCGGCCGCGACCCCTGCTGGGCCAGCACCCGCAACAACCACATCCGCCTCCGCATACACTGGGATCTGGCGCGCCGGTTCAGCGATCAGCTTCCTGCCACTTTTCAGCCCGACATCCTCCCCGGCAATTCCCTCCACTGACCCCAACGCAGCGCCCATCGACAAGGCCGACAAGGCCTTGATCGAGTCGCGGCGCGTCATCCGATTGCATTGCTTGGACATAATTATCCTCTCTTTCATGTAAGCGTTCACGGGGTCCTTACCTTTGTCGTGGCCACCGGAACCCCACGGCGGCAGCCTGACGAAACTGAGTTTTGTTGCCGAAGGGCAACCTCGCTGCGCTCGGTGATCAAAAGATGAAGCAGGCAGCAGGTGTAGCCTTGTTGTTCGTGACCGCATTCATCCTTTCGTTCACTCTCAGAATCCCAAGTCCTCGCCGTCGTGGGTGGCAAGGCCGATCTGCTCGACGCTGCCACGGCGGCCGTTATACCAGATCAGCCAGCGGTTGCCGTCGAGAATCGCAAACGGCTTGTAGCAGGCGTCGGCGTCCCACGCCCCCGCGCCGGGCCGGATGATCGGGTTGGCGGCGAGCCGCTGCCAGCCGGTGATGCCGTCGCGGGAGCGGGCGATGCCGATCTGTGCGTGATCCACATCACGGAACCCGATGTAAAACATCACGTGCCAGCCGCCGTGGCGCACCACCTGGCAGGCCGTGACTTTGAGCCGCTCCCATTCGATTTTCGGATCGGCGGCAAAGATCGGGTTCGCCGACCACTTCGTCCACGTCATGCCGTCAGGACTGGTCGCGTAGCCGATGGCGTCTGGCTCGTATTGCTCGCCGCCGGAATACCACATCCGGAACTGGCTCGCCGCGTCGTCCCAGATCACGTGCGGGCACATCACGGCAACTTTCTCCCACGGCGCTACAGGCGAGAGGACGGCCTTCTCACTCATCCGTTTCCACGTCTTGCCGTCGGCGCTCGTGGCGTAGCCGATCCACGAGTGGCCGCGCGCCTGGCCGGTGTAAAACATGTGGTAACCGTCGCCGCGCTTGACGACGACGGGGCGATTGATGTCGTCTTCCCAGCCGCTCGCCTTGTTCGGGCCGAGCACAATCACCGGCTCGCTCCAGTGAACGCCGTCCTTGCTCTCGACTAGCGCGACGCTTTTCTTCGGCCGCCATGAAAACCACATCCGGAACCTGTCGCCCTCCTTGAGTAGCGCCACGTCGAAGCAGGTGCCGAGCGCGCCACCCAAGACGGGGTTTGCGGGCGACTTCACCCAGCCGGCGGATGGGGTATTTGCGCGCATCGGGCTTGTTGACCCCGGCTGTCCCTCTTGCAGTTTCTGAACCGTGATGGACCCCGGCCGGCCGGACTGCTCGATGAGGCTGTCGCCGGTGACGCCGCGGGCAGTGATGACGCCGTTGGCCGTGGTCTTTAAGAGCATTCGGTTGACGACCTTCGCGTCCTCGATCTCGACGCGGGCGCGGTCGAACGCGATGATCTGGTCACGGCGGTCCCCGCACTTCCAGCCCAGGGTGACGTTCCGCAGGATAAGATGAGCGTCGTGATGCGCATGATGCACGAGAGCATTGCACCACGCATCGTGGGTGCCGGGGGTGCCCACTACCGCCATCTTCCCGGCGTAGAGGATGATCTCCATGATGTGCATGGGGCCGGGGAGGGTGACGTCAGTTTGCTTGCCGCGCAGATAAAAGTTCCAGCCATTGCAGCCAGCCGGCTTCTCAAGCGTGCGCCACGTGACGTTGCCCGTAACGACCGTGGTGTTGGGGGCCATCAGGGGCGGCTCCGGAGCGTCCTTCAACCCGGCGGCCACGGGCCACTCCAGACGGTTCTTCAACCCGGCGGGAACCATGCGAATCTCGCCGCGAAGGTTCTCGCCCTCGACCATAGGTCCCATCATGGGGCAGTCGCGGAGCGTGATTGTGACAGGAGGGCCGTCCATCGTGACCCGCCGCATCCCCACACGCCAGAACGGCGCCCTGTGGTTCACAAGCTCCAACCGGTAGCGCATTCCGGCGAAGCGACTGGAATCGAAGACGGTGTTCACTGCGCGGTCGATGGGAAGGTCGAAGTCATAGTTCCCAGGCACGTCGGCATCAATTGTCAGGCAGATGTTGTAGCTGCTGTCCTTGAACACGGCTTGGCCCCCATGCATATGTATGTTGTCAGAGTGCGGACCGGCCTTCAAGCGCACCGCGTCGAGGCGAAACCCTTCCTCTATGCCGATGCCGTAGATGTAGCGGACCGTGGTGTCGGTGGCCTCCCACTGGCCGCGCCCACCGATGCAGCAGTGGAGGGCAAATCCATGTTCACCCGGAGGATTGCCGCCAATGGTGACATTTCGCGTGATGAGCTTTCCCCCCTTGAAAACGACGTTGAACTGGGCGTCGTAGGTTGGCATTATCTCGATGGTGGCGTTCTCTGCGGTGAGGACGCCGCCCGCTTCGAGGATCAGGTTGCCGCAGATGCGGTAGTGGGCGTTGGCCCAGGCCGTCGGCTGGCTGATCCGCACGTCGCCCTGAAGCTCCACGGGCTTCTGATCAGCCTCACCCTTTGGCTCCGCAGTGCCCCCCTGTTTGGCCGGGACCAAAACGAGAAAGCAAGCGGCCAAGACGGCGAGAAGCTTGTTCTGGGAACCTCTGGAAACTGATTTCAGGAACATTCTTGCGGTATGGCATCGAGCTTTTTCAGTTCCCCTAAACGCAATGTGTTGTAGGGAACCTCCGAAAACTGCTTTTCGGAGTTGGGTTGATGGTGGCGGTTCGGTTTTTCGTGTGGATGGGTTCATGGCTTGATGCGCGCCCGCTTCCGGCGCATACAGTGGCAGTTCGGTTTTCGGTGTGGATGGATTCATGGTGGCTCCTTTGGTCGGTGTTTTCACTGACAGTTGATCTCATTGACAATTAGCGGCCCTGGGAACCCACCGCGCGCGGCCGGGGGTGCACGGAGGGATGGAGTATTGGGTTTGGCTGTTGCAAGTTTGCCAGTGACGCGCTGGAGTTTTTCGGCGGCGGCGATTTCGCGGCCGCCGGCCAGCACGCGCAGGCCGCGACCTTTACCGTAACGCTGACCGGTCTTGTCCCACAAGATCGTCAGATTGTGCCCATGATAGGCGACGTTATCGAGGCAGAAGAACGGCCAGTCGTCGGGCGCGAGGGGATTCACCTCGACGGTGTCGTCCGCGCGCGGGCGCAGGCCGACCAGCCCGGTGATGATCAGGTCGCAGTAGGTTGAGTGGTTGTAATCCTTGCCCCGCTCGACGCCGCCTTTCGCAGCCGACCATGTGCCCTTCTCCCACGACTTCAGCCGCGTGCGGGCGATCCAGTCGCCGTTGACCGGGTTGAGGTTCTCGTCAATCCAGGGCGCCACGCGGCCGTCGTCGAGCTTCAACTGATGCGACTGGGTGTAAATCCTGAGCGTCTCGAAGTAATCGCGCTTGCTGACGGCGTCCTGCGGCGCGCCGTTGAGCAGGTTGGCCATCGCGGTGAGCGCAATGCTCGTTGCGTAAGGCCAGCTCGGTCCGTTCCACTGGCACTCGTGGCCTTTGTAGGAGACGGCGAACTTCGGGTGCCGCTGCTCCGCCGTCGTTGGCCCGAAAGGCGCGTAGAAGCCCTTCGCATCCATGACCTGTCTCCACGCGACGGCGTGTTGCGTGTTGGGCAGATTAAAATACCACGGCGTGTAGCCGTGCAGCTCGCGCGCGTCCGAGAGGCGCGTATCGTCGCCGCGCGGCAGCACTTTGAAGAACTGCGCCTGCTCGTCCCAGAGCTTCTCCTCGACCAGTCGCTTGATCTCCGCCGCCTTCGCGCGGAAAGCGCCGGCGACATCCTTGCGTCCGGCCCAATCGGCGATCTGCGCGATCGCGAGCGCATCCCCGAACATGTAGCTGTTGATCGTCGCGCGGTAGCCGAGGCGCTGCGGTTGAAGCGCGCCGCTGATGGAGAACTCCATGCCGTCGCGATCGTCCATCTGCCAGAACAAGCCGTTCGCGTCGCGGTGCGTTTTCTCCCAGGCTTCATAGTTCGCGATCAGGTCCGGCAGGAGATCGGTCGCCAGTGCCCGGTTGGCCGTCACCAGACTGCGCGCGCGGATCGCGTCGGCAGCCCAGAAGCTGTAGCGTCGCGGCTCGCCGCCTTTGCGGAACCAGAAGACTGAGTAGTCGTCGAGATAGCGGCGGTCACGCAGCCAGCGGCCTTCGTAGAGATGATGGCCGGCGGCGCAACTGATCGTGTTGTATTTGCCCGCCCAGTCAACTGCCGGCAGGAACTCCGTGATGACGAAGCCGTCCGGCGTCCGCTTGATGTGCTTGCGATAGGTCCACCACCGGAACCAGTAGGTCCGCTCGATGGCCGCGTCGGGGCACTCGAACCGCGGCATGTTGTCGCGCAGGAACTCCCACGCCTGCGCGTTCGACACGTGCTGGCGGTAAAGCTCGTTGTCGTCGCCGTTGAACCGCTCGACGAGCGGCTGCCAGCCTTCCTTGCCGGGCCTTACGGCGAGCGAGGTCTTGCCGGCGGCATGGACTTCGGGCACGACCCAGACGCGCTCGATGGCTTCGGCCAACGGCTTGTCGGTGCGGACTTCGACCACAACACCGTTGGAGTGGAGGTCATCAGGGGTAAAGCAAAGCTCGCGAGGGCGCGTCTGGTCGGCCGCGAGCGTGAGACTCACGGGTTCGGCCAGCCACTCCCACGGAAAACCTTCCTTTGCGTCCCGCAGTTCGGCCGTGGCC
>DYDC01000168.1 GCA_020718125.1 Methylacidiphilum sp.
CGCGTCGAGCCGTGGAAACTGGAATTGCTGACGCCGCTGGCGGAGGAAATCGGCCGCTACGATTGAGGTGTTGGTCGCGCTACTTCTCCTCCAACGCCGTGCCGATCCCGCTGGCGACGAAGCTGGCCCAGTGGACCGGATGGGGGTAGAGGCCGGCGGCGCGTTTCTTGGCAATCCATTCGCGCTGGGCGGCGAGCAAGGCGCGTTGCGGGGTGCGCTGCTCTGGCAGGTGGCGGTAGAGTGATTCCATCAGTTGCCGCGTGGCGTCATCGGAAACGGCCCACAACGTCATTACCAAACTTTGCGCGCCTGCGATGGTGAACGCGCGGCGCAAACCGAAGACGCCCTCGCCGCCTTTGGCTTCGCCCAAGCCTGACTCGCACGCTGAGATCACAACCATCCTCGTTCCCCATAGGTCCATGCCGGCAACTTCTTCGGCGGTGAGGATGCCATCGTTGCCGCCCGCTTCACGGCGTCCGCGAATCGTGTCGTTTGCTCCGGCCAAGGCGATGCCGGAGCGGTGCATCGGATTCCTGAGCTTCATCTGCCGCCAGAGCTTGCCTGCTGCCGCGTTGCCCATGTCACCGCCGAGTTGTGACCGGAAGAGGTCCGGGCTGCTTGTCATTTCATTCAAGCCGGTGTCGGGAAGAAAGAAACCGTGCGTGGCCAGATGGAGAATGGCGGGATGCTTTGCCGTCTTCACCGTGGCTTCGTCAGCTTTCGAGCCGGTGAGCAAACTTGGATTCTGTTTGCGGTCTTGCAGCAAGCGACCAACGGATTCGACCTCGGTGCGCGTGCCGGGCAACGGCGGAAAACTCAGTGCCGAGAAGGACCGAAGATCAGAAATGCCCGTCCGCATCGCCAACAGTTCTTTCTGCTCCGCATCCGCGCTATCCGCGCCATCTGCGGTTAAACCCTTCTGTTGTTTTTGAACTGCGGATGACGCCGATGACGCAGATGGACTGACTGTTCCGAAATCTGGAGCACCGACAAGCAACGGCGCGCTGGCTTCGCTGCTGCCGGTTCGCACCAGGTCGCGCCCTGTGCCGACATAAGTGATGTCGTAATCATCAATCACGAAACTGTCCGGCTTGCTTCCCGGCAGTGATGCGAAGGAAACGAAAGACAACTCGCCATCGGGCGAGACATAGACTTTCCGGCAACCGGCCAGCGCGGGAACAATCGGATTCCAGACAAGCGCGGCGAGTTCCTGCGAGGCTGCATCCAGCGCGGACTTCTCCGAGCGCCGGCCCTGTTCATCCGGTGCCGCCGCCTTCCGCCACTTCTTCACCGCAGCTTCGATCTTATCGGCGGTGCCGAGAGAAACCAAAGCAACGTCCGGCTCCGCGCTGTTTGTTCCGCCGCGCAAAACGAGGGCGATGTATTTCCAGTCACCCCATGCTGCCTCTTTGCCTTTGGCCCCAAAACGATACGACTGATATTTGGCGAACTCTACCAGCACGGAGCCGACGACTAGCGCGCGAGCCACGTCGCCCGATGTGACGCGCGAGGCTTGGCGTTTGCCAGCGAACCGGGCAGAGGCTCTTGCGAGCACCTGCTCGGCTGCTTCTTTTCGTTTCTCAAGGTCGGCTATCCAAGCCACGCGAGTCTGTTGCTGCCCTAGTTTTGGGGTCGCCATCACTGCTTTGACTAACTGAGCGCCGACGCTCTGCCATTCGGCGAAAAGTTTTTTCAACTCCGGTGCGCTGCTCGCCAACACATCGCTTTGACGCTTCGACAGAGCTTCGAGAGCCGCCCCCTTGCTGGAAAGAACCACTGAAGACGCGAAAGACCGCGCTGCCGGATTCTCTGCAAGATGTTCTGTGGCAAGTGAGAGATTACAGTTGAACTCTGCGCTGTGAGCGTTAGCAAACGCCGCTTGTTCGTGTTCGCTGGCAAAGCCGAAGACCTGATCGCGCTCCTTCTGCTCAATACGCCATGCGGTTTGCGTAGCTGCCAGTGCTTCCCTTGGTTGTCCCCTAGCTGCAAGAACGCCTGACAGATTGCTCAGGCTTGTGGCGGTGGCGGGATGGTCCGGGCCGAGCACTTTTTCCCTGATGGCGAGACTCCGCTTGTAGAGCGGTTCGGCAGCAGCATAGTTGGCCATATTATCGTAGAGGTTCGCCAAGTTGTTCAGGCTCGTGGCAGTGCCGGGATGGTCGGGGCCAAAGGTGTTCTCATGGATAGCCAGTGCTCGCTGGGAAAGGCTCTCCGCTGCCGCATAGTTGGCCATCGCGACGTAAAGCATCGCCAAGTTGCTCAGGCTCGTTGCCGTATTGGGATGGTTCGGGCCAAGCACCTTTTCGCAGATTGCGAGACTCCGCTTATAGAGCGGTTCGGCAGCAGCATAGTTGGCCATATTATCGTAGAGGTTCGCCAAGTTGTTCAGGCTCAGTGCCGTATCGGGATGATTTGGGCCTAACAGCTTTTCTCTGGTCGCAAGGCTGCGTTTATAGAGCGGCTCCGCTGCCGCATAGTTAGCCATCGCGACGTAAAGCATCGCCAAGTTGCTCAGGCTTGTGGCCGTATCGGGATGGTTCGGGCCAAAGGTCTTCTCGAAAATGGCGAGGCTACGCTTATAAAGCGACTCGGCTGCTGCATAGTTAGCCATCGCGACGTAAAGCATCGCCAAGTTGTTCAGGCTGTTGGCTGTTTGTGGCTGTTCTGGGCCAAGCACCTTTTCTTGGATTGCGAGACTCCGCTTGTAAAGTGGTTCGGCTGCTGCGTAGTCGCCCATCGTGTCGTAAAGCCCCGCCAAGTTGTTCAGGCCGGTAGCCGTATTGGGGTGATTTGGGCCAAACGTGTTTTCGTTGATGGCGAGGCTACGCTTATAAAGCGACTCGGCTGCTGCATAGTTAGCCATCGCGACGTAAAGCATCGCCAAGTTGTTCAGGCCGGTGGCCGTATGGGAATGCTTAGCACCTAAAGTTTTCTCGTAGATGGCGAGACTCCGCTTGTAGAGCGGTTCGGCAGCAGCATAGTTGGCCATATTATCGTAGAGGTTCGCCAAGTTGCTCAGGCTCGTTGCCGTATCGGGATGGTTCGGCCCAAGCACCTTTTCTTGGATTGCGAGACTCCGCTTGTAGAGCGGCTCGGCTGCTGCGTAATTGCCCATCGCCATGTAAAACATTGCCAAGCCGTTCAGGCATGTAGCGGTGCTGGGATGTTCCGGGCCAAGCACCTTTTCTTGGATTGCGAGACTCCGCTTGTAGAGCGGCTCGGCTGCCACGTAGTTGCCCGTATTGCAGTAAAACCCCGCCAAATTGTTCAGACTCGTGGCTGTGTTGGGATGCTCTGGGCCACACGTTTTCTCGCTTATTGCGAGGCTCCGTTTGTAGAGTGGCTCCGCTGACTCGTAGTTACTCATTGCTCTGTAAAGCTGCGCCAAGTCGTTTAAGCGTGCCCCAATGCCGACATCTTCAGTGCCAAGGTTTTTTTCCGAGATAACGAGGCTGCGTTTATAGAGTGGCTCGGCTTCGGCATACTTACCCATCTCGTAGTAAAGCCTCCCCAACCCGCCCAAAACATGGCCAAGCTTTAGGTCTTCAGCGAAAAGAGTTTTTTCCATGATGGCGAGGCTGCGCTTGAACAGCGGTTCGGCGGCCGCATAGTTGCCTGACTCTCTGTAAAAGGTGGCGAGCAAGGCGAGAGACGTCGCAGTAGCAGTCCGATTCTCACCAAGCACTTGCTCGTAGATTTCCAAAGCTTTCTTCGCCAACGGAATCGCCTCGCTGTGTTTCCCTTGCTTGTAGAGTTCAAATGCTTGAGTTTGAAACACTGCCGCTTGGACAAGACGCAGATCGTCGGCTGCGGGGTCGTTCTGTGCGGCGAGTCGGCCAGCACAGAGGCAGAAGACCGCCAAGGCTGTGATGATATGCAGCGCCTTGTTCACGGTCTTTGCCTCTAACGAGCGGGAGAAATCTCAGCCGCGAATGCTCTGGCGGCATAGGCGATGGCCTCGCGCAGTTCATCGGGGTCGGACGCTTCGATCCGCTTGGCGGCGACCAGCGTCTTCTTCTTCGTGTCGTAGAGCCGCAACTCCAACTGGCCGCCTTCGGCCTTGGAAGCGCGGGCGATGATGAGCGCGTAGCGTTGTGAAGTGCCACGCAGCAACGCCTCCGGGTATGTGGCAGCGGGGCCGGCGGGATATTCCTGCGCGTCGGCGTAGCGCGTCGCCAGCGCATCGGGGGCGAACTTGTTGCCGACAACACCCAGCACGCTGGCCGTGATCTCCGCCGAGCGGACTTGTGTTGTCGTGCCGCCGCGCAAGACGAATTGCTGGGCGACGGAATCAGCCGGGATGCAGTTCATCACCAGCAGCGTCGGGCGGCCTCTGCCCGCTTGGTTGTTCACCAAGAGAATCGTCAGGCCGGCCACCAGCAGGGCGGAGACGGCAATCGGAACCCACACGGCGGGCCTTGCCCAATCAAGGCTCAGGAAATGTCTCAGCGGGGCGAGGTAATCGCGGCGCGCTGGCGGCTCCGGGCGGATGCCTTCGGTCAGTCGCATGACGCGCTGAATCTTGGCTTCGTAGCCGGTGGCGTCATGCTTGGCGGTCAGAGGCGGGCGGACGCCGGCTTTGTATTTGTTCAGCAGCGCGGTGAGGATGTGGAGTTTGTGCTGGTCGTTGTCGCCCGGCGCGGGCGGCACGACGGGGCCGGAATCGTTCTTGAGCAATTCCTCGAACCGTTGCTGTGCTTCGGGGTCGGGTTTCATGGTTGCCTCAAAGCAGAGCCTCCAATTCTTTCCACAGGTCGGGGCGCTGCTCGATCTGTGTCCGCAGCCGGGCCAGACAGCGGGCGAGATAGACGCCCACCTGCGGCGCGGGAATGGACAGGCGCTCAGCGATGTCCTTGTAGGCGAGTTCCTCAAAGAAGCGGTTGTGGAGGATGCCCCGGCACATCTCGCCCAAAGTCTCGACGGCACCGAGCAACAGGCCGAAGGCTTCGTTGTCGGCCAGTTCCTCCGGCAGCGGCTCCGCAGCAGCGAATCGGTCCAGTGACGGGTCATCGTCGTCTTCGCCTCGCGGCAGGTCAGATTCCAAGACGGGTTTCATTTTGCGAACGCGGTCCACGCATTTGTTGTGGGCGACGGTGCCGACAAAGGCGGGGATGTTGCCGATCTCGCCGAGCTTGCGGGCGAGTTCGATGGCGGTTTCCTGGGCGATGTCCTCGGCTTCGGAAGCTCTGAACCGGAAGGGCGGGGCGAGGGCGACCAGTTCGGCGTGGCGGAAGCAAATCCGAAACAGGGCTGCCCATGCGTCGGCGTCGCCTTGCAGGCATCGAGCCTTGAGCTTCTGCTTGTTGGTGTCGTTCGCCAGCATACCCTCCAAGAGTTGGCGCGCAGGTTATCACAAGCCTCCGGGATGAGAAGCCCGAAACAATGGGCCAAGCCCCGGCGGAGAAGCACAACCACGAGTCTGAGTTGTGCCGCCGCGCCGAGGCTCGGCTTGTAGGCACCGCATCGGATTACCAGCGGAAAGAGCCACGGCTGCCGGAGTAGCCCGGTGTGGGGGTGTGGTGGCCGCGCTGACCAGTAAAGGAGTTGTAGTTCCCCGTCGAGGACCAGTTGTTGTAGGGGTTGCGGTCGGGGTTGGTCCGGTAGTGGCCCTCGACATAAGAGCCGTTGCCGCGGAAGTGCGGGCTGACGTAGTGGTAGCCTTGGGCGAACGAGGCGGACGCGGTGGCCAGAACTGCGAGCAGGGTGATGAGTGCCTTTTTCATTGGTGCTGTCTCCTTTGTGGTTTGGGTTTTCATTGTCTTTTCCTTCATCGAGCTTTCGCCCTTACACCTGCTCTGTCGGATGAGGCCGCGAAATATAACAGGGGAGGGGAAGATTGTTTCGGGATGAGAGGCGGCCTTGGCATCGTCTCGTGGCGCCGTCGTGCGCTACGGTGACATCGTCGCGCCCTGCGGGCCGAGTTGATATCTGCTTCAAGTCCCGGAAGGGACGTTCGAGAATAGCCCGGCGTTTCAACGCCGGGTGGGCTGGTCACAAGAGACAAGCCCCGTTCGGGGCGGCAGAATCCGATTCGTGCAACGCCGCCTTCTGTCGTCCTTTACGGGACTCTCTTTTTCCGCGCGGCCTTCCCGGCACTAAAGTGCCGCGCTGTTCTCACCTGTCCCTCTGGGACTTGGGAATGACGGTCTGACAGGTTGCGCCCAGGCACCGTTGGCCGCGCAAACGCGGCTTGCGTTGCTCCCGCGCACGGTTAGAATCCCG
>DYDC01000169.1 GCA_020718125.1 Methylacidiphilum sp.
CCCTGACGGGGCTTGTCCCTCGTTGCCAGCCCACCCAGCGTTGAAACGCCGGGCTATTCTCGACCGTCCCTTTCGGGACTTGGTGCGCGTGTCAAGTTGCGCCCCGGCGCGGTCGAAGAAAGCGATGACGCGCTCGCCGTCGGTCACACAGGTCGGCGTGGCGAAGCTGTTCATGCCGTGCGTTCGTTCTGGCGCTTCACAAGGGATTGCCTTTTCCCAGAGCAGCTTGCCGTCGCGCGCATCGAGGGCGAGCACGAGGCGGTTGCTCCCCTGGTCGGTGGCGGCGGTCAGGAAGATGCGCTCGCCCCAATTGACGGGCGATGAGTGCCCGTCGCCTTTCAACTCGACGCGCCAGAGGATGTCCTCGGCGCCCCACTTCGTCGGCAACGCCGCGCCGACATGATGGCCGGCGCCGGTCGGGTCGCGGAACCGCGGCCAGTTTTCGGAGGCGGTGGCGGCGGTCAGAGCCAGCGCGAGGCCGAGGGAGAAAAAGGCCGGCAATCGCTTCACTGCGCAACCACGCATTCCGCGTTTTTCTCGCCGTAGAAATCGTCGGTGAGCAGGCCCTCGTCAAAGAACGCCCTGATTTGCCGCAGCCGGTCGGCCGCCTGCCCCTTGGTGAACTTCTGCCCCTTGGCCTGCATCTCGGCGGCCCGGACCTTCGCCCGGGCCATCACATCGGGCGGAATCTCCGGCGGCACACGGACGGGCGGCGGCTGGTAGGCGGGATCATAGACAAGGACCTTCAGATCCTGGGCCGGCACGAGATGTCGCCACAGGAAGGCTTGCATCCGGTCTTCCGATGGAACGCCTGCGTGGGTGACTTCCTGGTCGCCGATCTTTGCGGTGCCAACAACGGTGAGGTTGACGGAGCCTATGGTGATGAGGTCCGTCTTGAAAGCGACCCGCGCGATGTTCTGAGTGCCGGCAAACATGGCGGGATAGGGGGTAAATCCGATGGGTGGGTCTTTCAACGTGATCTTGATGGGACCGCTGAAGCCGTCCTTGCGCATGGCAAAGACGCTGAAGGCCGTGCTGCTCTTCTGCCGAACGCTGATGCTGCTGGGCATGATGATGAGGGCGAAATCGGGCCGCGGCGCGCTGATGCGGAGGCGGTAGCCGTATTCCTCGCCACCCTTGCGCCCAGTGTCACCGACGTGGACATAGTAGATGCCGTCGGCGGGCAGCTTGGTCATGAAATAGGAATCCGCGTGGTGCGTGTTGATGCCCGCGCCAAGGTCTTCGCGGTCGTCGTTGAAGGCAACCAATTGGCCGTTGGCGTCGGTGAGTTTGATCACGGAATCCACCGGGGAATCGAGCCGGCGCGCATGGACTTCCGCAACGATCGAGTCGCCCGCGTTGCCACTGATCCGGAACACGTCCCAGTCGTCTTCCTTGTCAATGCGCCCGTTGACGATGACGGGCATCGCCACCTTCTGCGCCTGCGCCAGGGTATTGTTGGGTTCCTTGTCGAAGATTTCCGGCAAGGTGTCCAAGTCAAACGACACGGGGTTGGAGAGGAACCCGTCTTTATTCGCTGCGACCTGATGAATACCCGCCTCGGCCTCCTTGGCGGGCATCACCAGTTCGGCATTGCCCAGATGCAAACCCTTCATCTTGACCGACGCCTGCTCGCCCACACGACCGCCAAGCGGGAAGATGCTCGTGATGAACGGCGTCTCGCCGATGGTGATGCGATAGACGAAATCCTCGCGGCCTCGATAGATGGCGTCATTGATGACCAATACATATTCCCCGTCCTGGGGAATCCTATAGACAATGATCGGGTCCGGCTTGAAGCGGTAATCATCTTCGTAGGCCAATTCCTTGCCGTTGGCATCGTAGAGCGTCAGCACGGGCTGGAACCAACCGGGCACGGCATCGGCAAGATACGGGATCAACTGACGCGCCAATGTGGTGATGACCAGTTGTTGGCCCTTGCGCGCCTCGAACCGATACCGGTTGAGTTCGCCGGAGGCGATCTGGCCGTTCACCGTGCAGGGAATGGCCACGCGGTCCTCGATCTCGTTCTCCGGCCGCTTGCGGAGGGCGAGATATTCCTTGCCGAGCACCTGATAATCAGCGGTTTTCATTGGCTTCCGGCAGTATTCGGGCAGTTGGCCGACATGGAAAGGGAGCGGGTTCGACGTGCCGCCGCGCAGAGTCGTCACCCGCACCTCCCGCTCGCCGGGGGCCGCGTCGGGAGAAATCGTGACCTCGACATAGAGAAGCGACGAGATGGACTGGCAGGCCGGCGGGAAGCAGTAGTCGCGAATCCTTCTCTCAAGTTTGGCGATGAGCCTGTCGGTGGCCTCACAATCCACCACCGCCGCAGTCTTTGCTCCGCCTTTCTGCGAGGACATCATCATCACGTCATCCGACGACATCGGCTCTCCCGAACTGGCCGGAGTTTTCGCCACGGTCTTCTGGGAAGACATCATCGCATCCCCCGATGCCATCATCGGTTCTCCCGATCCTGTCATGGTCGCCGCCGAAGCGAGATGGGTCTTCGCCCTCCTCAAATCCCTCAGTTGCTCGTTCAGCAGGCTGTTGTCAATGGGAGACATCCTCGGATGATACTCGATCACCCTGGCGGTCACGCCCGAGCCGGAGACCACCACCCCGTCAACGCCAGTCATGCTTTGTCCGCCAAGCTTGAGTTGGAATGTCGTGCCCTGCTGGCCGCCTGCGGGATACACGAAGCCGACATACGGCCTCGATTGCGCCCACGCCGACGGGGCCATCGCCATCGCGCCGGCCATTCCTAGAACCGCGAGCCATTTCAGTTTGTCCATAAACCGCTCCTCACTTGCGCACAAAAAGAACGCGGAACGCACAGAATGCACGAAATCAAACGGCTGTCTTTCGTGTCCTTCCGCGCATTCCGTGGTCGGCAAGGTTTCCTACATGATCTCGGTCAGAAGACCGCCGGACTTCACGCCTTCGGCGGCCGAGGGCAACACGTGGGCCTCAAGACCCATCGGATGGGGCAGCTTGGCAGTGGCGTCAATGCCGGCCAACTGGTAGATGCTGCCGATCAGATCCACCGGATACACGGGCCGCTCCTTGACCTCTTCGCCTTTCGCATCGGACGAACCGACGATGCGGCCGCCTTTGAAACCGCCGCCCGCGACCAGGACGGTGAAGACGTTGCCGTAGTGGTTGCGACCGCCATTCCACGGCGGCTGCCAGTCCACCTTCGGACCGCGGCCGAACTCGCCGGTGCACCAGACGATGGTGGTTTCCAGCAAACCGCGGTCTTTCAAGTCCTGCAGGAGCATCGCCAAGCCCTGGTCCAGATTCGGGCACTGCCGGCGCATGGTTGGGAAGTGGTTGCTGTGCGTGTCCCAGCCGCCGGGGTAGTTGATGACGACGTAGGGGACGCCCGCCTCCACCATCCGTCGGGCGGCCAAGCAGTCTTGCCCGAAGGTGTGGCGGCCATACTTCTCCCTCAACTCCGGCTTCTCCAAGGAGAGATCGAACACCTCTTTGCCCTTGCCGAGGATCAGGTCATACGCCGCCTTCTTGGACTCTTCCGCGGCGGCCATCTGCGGACTGGCGGCCATCGCGTTGCCCATGGTGTTCATCTTGCCGAGCAACTCGCGCCGGTTCTTCTGCCGGTCGTCAGAGATGGCCCGGGCGACGACACCTTCCACTTCGAATCGCTGTGCGTTCGGGTCGCCGCCGGTCGCAAAGGGCTTATACTTCGGCCCCAAGAAACCTTCCTCGGAAAACCGTCCCTGCGCCTGCGTCAGCACCGCATAGGGTGGAATGATGCCCTTGTATTCCTTCTTGAACAGCGCGAACACGGCGCCGACGCTCGGATAAGCCAGCCGCTCGCCGGGCTGGTGGCCGGTCTGCATCAGATAGACGGCGGTCTCGTGACTGTTGTTGCGGTGGGTCATGCTGCGGATGAGCGAATACTTGTCGGCCTGCTTCGCAAGCATGGGGAACAGATCGCCGAGCTGGATGCCGTCCACGTTGGTGGGGATCACCTTCCCGAACTCACCCATGTATTCCTGTCCCGAGTCCGGTTTCGGATCCCACGTGTCGTTGTGCGACATGCCGCCCCAGAGGAAAATCTGGATGACCGACTTGGCCTTGGCCTTGGTCTTGGTGGCGGCGGGCGCGGATGGCGAGGCCACCGCGAGTGCTTGAGGCGCCAGACGGTCGGCAACCATCAATCCGGCCGTCGCATAGAGACCCCGGCGCACTACTTCACGCCGGGAGATTTGATTTCCGTTCTTTGAACTGTGGCTCATGCTCATATTCTCAACTTCCTTTCGTCGCATCCGGGCTCGCCGGAAATTTAGCATACTCTCCAACTAATTCCGCATAAAATCAGTGCCGATAGAGGAACTCCGCGCTGTTGATCAACGCCCAGGCAATGTCCACCCAGTCGTCGCGCCGTTTCACAATGACGATCTTGGGAGGCTCTTGTGCCACCTTGCCGGACTTGGTGGACCTGCCCGCCGGCGGCTTGATCGTCTGGACCAAGCCATAGGCTTCCACGGTCTTCACTTCCTCCGGCGTCGGAAAACGCGACAGGATCGTCAGGTAAAGTTCCTCGGCAATCTCCTGCGGCTTGCGGCCGGAATCCAGGATCGCCCTCATCTTGGGGCCTTGATCAATCTTGCGGTGGACGTGGGTCGAATTCAGCATGTGCAGCCACTGGGCGGGGACCGGTTTGTTGTCGCGTTCGTTCTCCATGCCGGTGGCGCGCGCCGTGCGTCCGAACAAGCTCAGGAAGGGACTGGTGATGCTGCCGTCGGCAATCGCAACCGCCGGCTTGTCCTCCGGGATGTAGGTGAACGGCTCCGGAATCGGGCTGGTGTAAAGGTCCTTCGTCCCTGTGATCTTGTTGATGGCATCAATCAACACCTCCGCGTCCAACCGCCGCAGCCCGTAGCTCGCAAAGTTGGCCTCGGCTTCAGGCGTGGTGACCTTGGGCATGGCGGAGAACTGATACGTCCTGGAGTTGAGAATCAGCCGCATGAAGCGCTTCATGTCGTAGCGGCCCGCGATCATCTCCTTTTCCAGATAGGCCAGCAGCGCGGGATTGCTCGGCGGGTTGTCGTCGCGGATGTCGTCGGGTTCGTGGACGATGCCGCGCCCCATCAACCACGCCCAGATACGGTTGGCGATGCAGCGCGTGAACCACGGATTCTTCGGTGTGATCAGCCAATCGGCGAAGATCTCGCGCGGATCCTTGTTCGGGGACAACTTCACCTTGGTTCCGTCCGGGAAGACCGCCTCCAGCGGCTCGTTGTTGGCCGGCCCCGGGAGCGCCACTTCCGCGACGGTGTTCGTGGGTTGCGCGATGGCGGCGATGGCCGCCTTGCCGGGCACACTGCTGGCGATCACGACGTTGGAACCGAGCGGGTTCCAAAAGACATGCTCCTCCTTCCACTCGCTGGTGGGTTTGTAGCTGATCTGCGAGAAGAACACCGCCATGCCCTCGATCTTGTTCGTCGGCCAGGAATCGGTCCGTGTCCCCATGAACGTCAACACCACGGCGCCGGCGATGCCGTCCGGCGTCCGGTTCTGGATGGCGCGGTAGAAGTTGACCGGCCCGACGCGGAAGTTGCTGCCGCTGGAGGTGAGCAGCTCGTTGGCGAACTGGTCATACGGCTTGTTCTCGGTGAGGGAGGCGCGAACCCAGCGATGATACGCCTGAGCCGCATTGGGCCAGAGATTCACCGGGAACTCCGCCTTGATGCGCAAGATGTCGCTCCACCGCATCGCCCAGTAGTCGGCGTATTCGTCCCGCTCCAGCAGCCGGTCAATCAAGGCGCGGCGCTTGTTCTTCGTGTCTGGGTCTTGAATGAACTCCTTCGCCTCTTGCGCCGTGGGCGGCGTGCCAATGATATCCAAATAAGCGCGCCGGCCAAACACCTCATCGGAACAAAGCACCGGCTCAATCTTCAACTGTCTCAGCTTGGCAAAAACCAGCTTGTCAATCTGGTTTTCGGCAACGAGCGGGGCGGAGCTTTCAAAAACGTTTGGCCCCGTCTCTGGTGATGCGACGCGGGTCAGGACTGCCAGGCAGGCAACTGCGGAGATCAACAATGCTCTCATCATGCTCTCAATCTATCACTTTCCGTCGCTTGGCGCACGGCTCGTGTGCCGCGGCACTCTACCGCCACAGCCCAACCGACGTCAAGCCGCGAGGTCTTGTTTCTCCGCGCGCTTGGCTCTGGCAACCCAATGCGCTATA
>DYDC01000170.1 GCA_020718125.1 Methylacidiphilum sp.
TTTCAAGAAGGACTTCAGTGGAATCCGCAGTATGACCGGTATCCGCTTTCTCATGGCCAGCCTGAGTCTGGCCGCGTTTTCCATCGCCAGCGCCGAAGTCGTGCGCGTGGAGATCACCGAACATTCCGACGCGGGCGCCACGGGCTATGAACAGATTGTCGGACGGCTGCATTTCGAGATTGATCCGGCGCATCCGCGCAACCGCATCATCGCCGATGCCGATCTGGCGCCGACGAATGCGGTTGGGCGGGTGACATTCTCCTCCGATCTCCGCATCCTGAAACCCAAAGAAGCCGGCCGCAGCAACGGCGCGGCTTGGGTGGAGATTCCCAATCGGGGTGGCAAGAGCGGCCTGAACGATTTCATCACCAAACACGGCTTCACGGTCATGCAAGTCGGCTGGGAGTTCGATGTGCCAAACCAAAAGGACAAGATGCGCATCAAGGTGCCGGCGGCGCGGCAGAAGGACGGCCGGCCGATTCGCGGCGTGGTGAGCGCCACGTTCACGCCGGACAAGCGCGCGGAGCAATTCACCCTGAACGATCTGGCGGATTATCCGCCTGTGGATGCCGCCGGGCCGGACAGCCGGTTGATCGTGCGCGCGGCTTCGGCGTTTCCAGACGGCAAGGAACTGCCACGCAACCAATGGCGTCTGGAAGGCCAGCGCGTGACGCTGGAGAGCGGCTTCGAGCCGGGCAAGACGTATGAGATTTCCTACCTCGCGGAAAATCCGCCGGTGGCGGGCCTGGGTCTTGCGGCGATTCGCGATGCGGTGGCGTGGCTGAAACACGACGCCGGCTCGCTGGCCCCGGTGCGCCACGCCTACGCGTTTGGCTCCTCGCAGTGCGGCCGGCTCCTGCGCGAGTTTGTCTATCTCGGTTTCAACACCGACGAGCAGGGCCGGCAGGTGCTGGATGGCGTGATGGCGCACGTGGCTGGCGCGGGCCGGCTGGACATCAACCGCCGCTGGTCGGCGCCGCGCAAGGTGGCCGCCTACGAGACCGCGTCCTATCCCTTCGCCGACACCGCGCAGAAGGATCCCGTCAGCGGCATCAAGGAAGGCGTGCAGGAAAACCCGCGCGTGACGCATAAGCCGAAGACTTTCTACATGAACACGGCGGCGGAATACTGGGGCGCGGGCCGCGTGGCGGGCTTGTCGCACACCAGCCCCGACGGCAAGCGCGACGTTCCGTTGCCGGACAACGTGCGGTCGTATTTCTTCGCCGGCACGCAGCACGGAGCGGCGTCCTTCCCACCCACGGCTCCGGCGAAGGACGGCCAACTCGCAAACCCTGTCAGCCCCAGCCCTGTCCTCCTCGCCCTGCGGCTCGCGATGCATCGCTGGGTCACTGAAGGCACGCCGCCACCGCCGAGCGCCTATCCCAAGCTCAGCGACGGCACACTGGTGCCCGTATCGAAGGTTCGCTTCCCCACTTTGCCAAGCATCGCGTCGCCCCGGAGCGCGATGGGCGGGCCGCGCCTGCGCAATCCGAATTGGCCGAACGGCGCGGGCGCCGGCGCGAAGCTGCCGCTGCTGGTGCCGCAGGTTGATGCGGATGGCAACGACCTCGCGGGCATCCGGATGCCGGATGTCAGCGTGCCACTGGGCACCTGCACCGGCTGGGTGTTCCGTCCCGCCTCGATGGGCGCGCCCCATGAGATGATGCCGCTGCGGGGTTCATGGATTCCCTTCGCCGCCACGCGCGAGCAACGGGAGCAGGCCGGCAACCCGCGTCCGTCGCTTGGCGAGCGTTACGCTTCCAAGGAAGCCTGGCTGGCGCGCG
The DNA here is from genome assembly GCA_020718125.1 of Methylacidiphilum sp. Taxonomy (GTDB): domain Bacteria; phylum Verrucomicrobiota; class Verrucomicrobiia; order CAIQCK01; family CAIQCK01; genus JACRKA01. The sequence continues at coordinate 1,785 of DYDC01000170.1, forward strand.
TGACCGACGCCCTGCAACAACTCATCAAACAAGGCTGCCTCCAAGCCGAAGACCTCGAATCCTTGCAGAAGCAGGCCGCCGCGCGCTGGGACTGGGTCACGAAACGAAAGCCCTTGTGATCTGCCAGACTGCGACTTGAAGAAACAGACAAGGCGCGCCCGGCGAAGTCAGCGCCGGCGATCTCAGCTTCGCCATCGGCGGCACCAGTGCCAACAGCAACACCGTTTAACCGCTCGACGAGACCGCCGGCCAAGCCGCGATCATCGCGAAGATCAACGAATTGATTCAGGCGCTGAGGAGATGACGTCGCAACAACAGGGGTTTCGACTCGACCGTTCTCATCTAATCGGTTAAGGACTACGCGGAGCAAGTGACCAGTGCTCGTGTAGCTAACAGGAAGCTTCACCAAAGGAAGCAACAATGCACCCATTTGAAAATATTCTCAGCGTCGCGGCGGAAGACATCGAGTTCGAATTGCGCGGGCGTGGGGCCGTGTCTTGGGCAGATTTTCTACTGAATCCCCGGCGACTGCGGGGGAGCGATTTCTTGATGCGGTGGTCGCAAGGCGTCTGGAGCGAAGAGCGGCTGATTCAAGCGGTAAACGAAACGGGTCGTTATGTTGCCTTCCCATACGGCCCCAGCGGGGTCGCGCCAGATAACGATGTGCGCGCGTTCGAGCTGTATTTCGAACGACTGGAGAAGGCTGGGCTTGGCAAGATCAAGCACCCGGACATTCTGATCTTCCGCAAGAGCGACGAAGCCAGAGTGCAGCGCACGGTGAAGGAACTTGGCGGCATCACAGAACTGCCCTTCACTCCTGAAGACGATCAGCGCATGAAGGAGTTGCTGTCACGCGCTGTCTTGGCGGTGGAGTGTGAGAACAGCCTCTGGCGTGCAAAGCAAATGCCCGCTTTCGGCGTGGAACTCAAGCCGCAGAAACGTTTGGGTGGCAAGCTCGGCATGACCAAGACTGCTGTTTTGCCGACGGTTATTCTGAAAGAGGAAGATCGTGCTCCTCTGCGCGAATGGCAGAAGAAGGGGAAACCGCCCATTCACATCTGGCATGTGTTCTACGACTTGGCGTTTGGATTGGCTTTTGGCAAGGCCGAGGAACTCATTCGAAGTGGGCAGATCGCGCCGACTGAACAGGTGTTTCAAGCTCCAGGTGGCGTAACGACGAAGAAGGTCATCTACAAGATCTATTACCACCACGCCTACCCACTCGGTAATTCGGTGCAGGAACCGACCTTGGTTGCTGACCACATCACGGACAAAAATGGCCACATTCTGCCCTACGTGAAGTTCCAAGGTGGGCGCTTGCGACTCGATCCGACCGCACTGAAAACGCTTGATGAAGCCGCGCGTGAGGTGAAGGCGTAAGGGGTATGATCTTGCCGTTCAACAAACTGCCGACTTCAGGACCGGCGCGAGAAGCACTTCGCCAAAAGGGGCAGTTTTGGACGCCAGACTGGGTTGCCCAAGGAATGGTCGCGTATGTCGTGGATGGAGACTGCGACGAGGTTTTTGATCCAGCCGTTGGGGCGGGCGCGTTCTTCCGGGCCGTCAAACAGATCGCCAAAGAGGCGGGTCGCTCAATCAGACTTCATGGAACAGAAATTGATCCAGCGGCATTGGAACAAGCCGTTCACAATGAACTGTCTGCGGTTGACCTTGCTGGGGTGCAGATTCGCGACTTCGTGCTAAACCCTCCATCCGGTCCTTTGCCAGCCATCGTCGCCAATCCGCCCTACATCCGACACCACCGACTTGGCAGCGACGTCAAAGCCAAGCTGCGCACCTTCGCCGTGAAACTTATTGGCAGGCCGCTCGATGGTCGGGCTGGCATTCATGTTTATTTCCTGTTGCGCGCGCTACAGTTGCTGAAACGCGATGGCCGGCTCGCTTTCATCATGTCGGCCGACACGTGCGAGGGCGTCTTTGCTCCAACGCTTTGGAACTGGATCACGCGGAATTTCTGCCTCGATGCGATCCTGACGTTTGCCCCGGAAGCATCGCCATTTCCTGGCGTGGATACCAACGCCATCGTTTTCATGATTCGCAACGCGAAGCCCGCGTCTCATTTTTTGTGGGCGAAGTGCAACGCCGCGCGATGCGATGGATTCAAGCAATGGGCTTTAGCAGGGTTCAAAGGCCGCTCCAGTGAAGTCCTGACTATCTACCGACGATCCGTGGCGGAGGGACTCGCAACAGGCTTTTCCAGGGAGCCAGGAACGATTGACGCCAACGCGCCAAGACTCGGAGACTTCGCAAAGGTGCTTCGCGGCATTGCCACAGGCTCCAATGAGTTCTTCTTCCTGACGCGAAGCCAGGCTGTATCGCTGCGTATTCCCAATGAGTTTCTGATTCCTGCCGTCGGTCGGACACGCGATGTGGCGGGAGAGGAAATCACCAGCAAGACATTAGACGCTCTTGATGCGACCGGGCGGCCAACACTTCTGTTTTCTCCCGATGGCCGGCCGCTTGATGCGTTTCCGAAAGCTGTTCGAGAATACTTGAGACACGGGGAAGAAATGGGTCTGCCCAAGCGGCCTCTGATCGCCTCGCGCCAGCCTTGGTATAAAATGGAAACGCGTCAGCCACCTCCGTTCCTGTTCGCCTACTTGGGGCGGCGCAACGCCCGCTTCATCAGGAACCAAGCGGGGATACTTCCCCTGACGGGCTTCTTGTGTGTCTATCCCCGCAGTAATGAGCCAGAGCTTGTTGACAGACTTGGGGAAGCCTTGCGCCATCCAGAAACGATCGCGAACTTACGACTGGTAGGCAAGAGCTATGGACAGGGGTGCATAAAAGTCGAGCCGCGTGCGCTGGAGCGGCTGCCTCTGGCATCGGCCGTGACAATGGAGTCGGAGATCGAGACCTTCAGCTACGCGTTGCCCTTGGAATTCGTCGGCTCGGAGACACCGGAACCTGCGTTGCTGGTTCGCGAGCGACATGGGAAGCGCTATGTCGCACGACACAAATCTGGAGGCAGACGTAAAAAGCGAGCGGCGAATTAGCGTCGGGACGGGTTCCTGATTCTTGACGGATTCGTTGCCAGCCATCGGTTGGTCACGGAGATTTTGCTGCGATCGGTGAAGACGGACGCGATTTTTCTCCGTTACCACGGGCCTGTCGAATCTGGTAGAGTCCGCAAGTCAAAGACGAGCCATGAAACCATCCTTCCTTCCGTTGTTCTGTCTCCTGTTCTTGCTGACCGACTTGCACTCCGCCGAGTTGGCGAGGGACGGCGCGACCCGTTGGAAGATCGTTCTGCCTGACGAAGCGACGATGGTCGAGAAGACGGCCGCGCGCGAGTTGTCCGAGCATCTGGAGCTTCTCACCGGGGCGGAGTTCCCGACGATCGCCGAAAAGGACGCGCCCGCTGGCGGGAAGTCGTTGATCTTCGTTGGCAACACGGCGAAGGCACCGAAGAAGGACTACAAGTTCGACGAAATCCTGATTAAGATGGATCGTGGGAACCTGATCCTCGCGGGCCATAAGAAGCGAGGCTGCCTGTATGCGGTCTATTCGTTCCTGCAGGATGTCGTCGGCGTTCGCTGGTGGACGCCCGACGACACGTTCATCCCGAAGAAGCCAAGGCTGCTCGTCGCGGACAGTCTGAGTGTCTCCTACGCGCCGCAGATGGTCTCGCGGGAGATGTATCATCGGGACGCCCAGCCGGGTGTTTTCTCCGCCCGCATGAAGGGCAACGGCGGCATCGCCCCGGAATACGGCGGCGCGGTGCGGATCATCAACTTCGCCCATTCGTTCTACAAGTATCTCCCGCCCGAAAAGTATTTCGACGCGCATCCGGAGTGGTATTCGGAGATCAACGGCAAACGCAAACACGAGCACGCGCAGCTTTGCCTGACCAACGAGGAGATGACGCGGGAGTTGATCAAGAACGTGCTGGAGACGCTGCGGAAGAATCCCGACGCGAAGATGATTGACGTCTCGCAGAACGACTGGCACGGCTGCTGCACCTGCGCCAAGTGCAAGGCGATAGACGACGCGGAGGAAAGCCACGCGGGCACGCTCGTCTTGATGCTCAACAAAGTCGCCGAGGCGGTCGAGAAGGAGTTCCCGGACGTTCTGGTCGAATCGCTGGCGTATCAATACACGCGCAAGCCGCCCAAGACCCTCAAGCCGCGCGACAACGTCCTGATCCGGCTTTGCACGATTGAATGCTCCTACATCCAGCCTCTCGACGGCCCGCAGAACCGGAAGTTCGCCGCGGACATGGAAGGCTGGAGCAAACTGGCCAAGCACCTGTTCATCGGGGGCGATAGCCAGTAGCTATTGCAACACTTGAACGGTTTGAGATTCAACAGGTTAACCATTCCATCCTCAATGCTTCCCCCACAGAAACAAGGGTTCGTTGACCATG
>DYDC01000171.1 GCA_020718125.1 Methylacidiphilum sp.
CGAGAAGGCGAAGGTTGAATTGTTATTTGTGGGGATGTGACCCCGTTCGCTCCCCGTTCGCTTGCCGGCGTGGGGATGCAGAGCAACGGGACTGACGCGGTTTGGATGGAGACTGAGCATGGTGGTGCATTCCCAGTTTCTGCCAGAACTGTGCCAAACTATCTCGAGAAATCTGACAATCCGATTCACCGCGATATTGAAATCTCGAGAGGCATTAGGGTTGAGGGAATAACGTGCATACGCAGATTTGTGAAATCATCGCGGATGGCGGGCGACCCTTGCACGTCCCCAAGAACTCCCGGGTTGCGTGTTTGTAGGTGCGGAGGAAGCGGCGTCCGGCGTATGATGCGCGCGGACAATGTTCCGGAACTCGTTCATCCACATCCACGGCGTCGGGCCGAAGCTGGAGCAGGCGCTCTGGCGCGAAGGCATCGGCGACTGGCAGGCAGCGCTGGACGCGCCGCTGGATCGGATCGCGCACGCGAAGGCCGATTGGATCAAGCGCGGCGCCGAGTCGGCGTTGCGCAGGGCGGAGCGCGGCGAGTTGGACCACTTTGCGCAGTGCTGGCCATCGCGTGACCGCTGGCGATGGCTGGCGGAGTTTGCCGGCCGCGCGGTGTATCTGGACATTGAGACCGACGGCGAACCGATGGAGACGGGCACGATCACAGTGGTCGGCCTCCACAGTCCCGTGCTGCCGCAACCGCGGATGCTCGTGGCGGGACGCGATCTTGACCGCGACACGATCGAGGCGGCGCTCGCGCCGTTTGCGATGGTGGCGACCTATAACGGCGGGCCGTTTGACCTGCCGTTCATCCGCGCGAAGTTTCCCGGCATCCGATTGCCGCCATTGCATGTGGACCTCTGTCCCGCACTGCGGCGTGTCGGGTTGAAGGGCGGACTAAAGAACGTCGAGCGCCAGGCGAATCTGGACCGGTCCGAGGTGGTGGAGGAGGCTGATGGCTGGACGGCCGTGTTGTTGTGGCGGCGGCATCATGCAGGCGACGAGCGCGCGCTGCCGACGTTGTTGCGTTACTGCGCGGAGGATTGCGTGGCGCTGGAGCCGCTGGCTCGGATGGCCTTCAACCGCCACCTCAACGCGCTGCCGATGCTGCCGGCAGGCGCGGCGCGGCTGGAGCCGATGGCCCGGCCGCCGCTGGCGATGCCGTTCTCGCGGGAACTGCTGGCGGAGTTGACCGGCATCCATCTGCCGCGCACCGCGCCGGCGGTCGCGCGCGAGACGCCCCCGCCGTGGCAGGAGCACGTCCGGCCGCTGGTGATGGAGTCGGCCCATGAGAAGGCGGTGGAATGGCTGAAGAAGAAGACCGGCGCGCCGTAGGTGGCCGCGCCAATGGGCGCCTTGTGGCCCACAATCGCGGCTAGTGCCTGCTTGCTTTCGAGGCGCCGTTGTCTAGAATTGCCGCTGCCTCGGGGCGGGTGTCCCGGTCGCAATCGAAACGAAGGACCATGATGAAGTGTTCGTTGTTGCTCTTGACCGTGCTGATGGCGCTCTGGCTCCACACAGGATGCGAGTCGGCCTACAACGCCGCCAAAGCCAAGCCGGCGGCGGTGACTTCCTTCATCACGAACGCCGACATTCTCCGGCCCCAGCGGGCGACTTTCCCCTTTGACCGGTTCTGGTTCGACAAGGACCACAATTGGACCCGTTACAAGCGAATCAAGATCGAGCCGGTGAACACGACGCACCTGCTGTCCGACGACTGGTGGGCGCAGGTCAACGAACAGAAAGTCTTCGCGATGAAGAAGGATGTCGCTGGCGTTGCCACTTACATGCGGGACGCCTTCGTGCGCGCCCTGGCGACCGACCCGAAGTCTTCCCTCCGGGTGGTGGACACCGCGGACGAGGAGACGCTCGTGCTCAAGCTGGCGCTTGTGGAACTCATCCCGACCAAGGCTTTCTTCAATATTGCGGGGACGGTCGCGGGTTATTTCATCCCCGGGGCGAACCTCGTCAACACCATCAACGCCGGCACCGTGGCGATGGAGGGGGTCTTGGCGGACGCAACGACCGGCAATACCGTGGCGATGTTCACCAGCCGTGAAAAGGATGACATGTCCGCCTTCATCAACACCAACGACTTCACGTGGTATGGCCACGCCAAGAAGATCATCAACAACTGGGCCAAGAAGTTTGTCGAGATCACCGCGACGAGTGATCCGAGTGGTGTCAGGAAACCGTTCCCGTTCACGATCATCGCGTTCTGAGGCGGGCTGGCGGCGCGATGTCCCGCGGCCTTCACGTTCCGCCACTTGGCCGCCGCTGAAAAGAGTGTCTGTCTGCCGCTTTCTGTGACCTATCCGTTCTGGGATGTATCCGTCGGTTACGGCATCTTGATGGCGGCCATCGCCGTCGTTCATGTCTTCATCTCGCACTTTGCCATCGGCGGCGGCCTCTATCTGGTCGTCAGCGAACGGCGCGCGAGGAAGACCGGCGACCAGGAACCGCTCCGGTTCCTCGAGAAGCTCAGCAAGTTCTTCGTGCTCGTCACGCTGGTGGCCGGCGCGCTTACCGGCGTGGGCATCTGGTTCATCATCGGCCTGCTCGGCCTCGTCGTGACGGTCGCCTCGCAATACTGGTATTGGCACGCCATCCCCGCCGACATCACGGCGAAGGCGTTGCAAACGATGCGCACGCCGATCTAGGCGATCCACCGGTCGCTGTGGATGGCGGGCGTGCTGGGCGTGCTGCTGGTGCTGTTCGGGCTGCTGCTGCCCGCGCGGCTGCCGCGGATCGTCGCGGTGTTGTTGATGGTGCTCGGCTTGGGCTGGTTCTCGGATTTCGAGATGTTCCGCGAATTCATCCGCAAACCCCACGTCATCACCGGCTACATCTACGGCAACGGCGTCGAGGTCGCGACGACGGAGCAATACAAGAAGGACGGCTACTTGAAGCGGGTCGCCTTCCGCACGGGCGACGACGGGGCCGACCTGTTCCGGCACGCCTGCCGGAGTTGCCACACCATCAGCGGCTACACGCCGCCGAAGTCCGCCTTCGACGGCGCCGACCGCGAGTTCATCGCATCCATCATCAAGGCCGCGCATCTGCTCAGGGGCAACATGCCGCCGTTCCTCGGCACGGCCGTGGAAGCCGCCAAGATCGCCGAGCATCTGCACAAGCAGATGGACCACAGGCCGCTGGCGGAGATTTACGGCCTGCAAGGCGCCGGGCTGGGCCGGAAGTCCTACGAGGTTCGCTGCGGCAAATGCCACGTTCCCGGCAAGGAAAGCGACAAATCCAAGGCGTTCGCCGACCAGTCGGCCAGCGACCTCATCGGCATGGTGCTCGCCATGCTGGCGGGTATCGCCTGCCTGCTGTCGCTGCTGGATTACCTCAAGGCCTTCATGCGCACGCCCGCGATCTGGGCGCTGACCGTCGGCGTCGTCCTCTCGCTTGGCGCGCTGCACTTCTTCTTCAAGAAGAAGTTCTGGCCGTCGGGCCTGATGCTGTTCGTCTCGATGCTGACGATGGTCTATGCGCGCCGCACCGTCCGGCTGCTCAAGCTCGAAGGCGCCTGCGACCCGTCCTCCCTGCCCATCGTGCCTCAATGGTCGCCGTTCATCCTCTTCCTGATCTGCTTCGTCGTCATGCTGGCCATGCTCGTCTATATGTTCCGTCTCTTCTTCCGCTCGCCGAAACCGCAGCCTTGACACCGCCGCCGCTTTCCGGCGAACAACTGTGGCCAGCATGACAACCACCCCGCGCCGCATCGTCAGGAAAAAGGCCGCGCTCGCCGTCGTGGACATCCAGGAACGGCTGCTGCCCGCCATCTTCGAGAAGGACCGCGTCGTCCAGAACGCCGTCCGCCTTATCAAAGGCGCTGCCGCCTTGAAGCTGCCCATCGTCGCCACCGAGCAATACCGCAAAGGCATCGGCCCCACCGTTCCCGAAATCGCCTCGGCCATCCACGGCTTCGCGCCGATCGAGAAGCTCGCGTTCAGTTGCTGTGGCGCGGAAGGTTTCGTTGCCGCGATCGAGAAGGCCGGCGCCACCGACATCATCCTCTGCGGCATCGAGGCCCACGTCTGCGTCGCGCAGACCTGCCTCGACCTGCTCGACAAGGACTGTCGCGTCTTCGTCGTGGCCGACGCCTGCTCCTCGCGCACGCCGGAGAACCAACGGATCGGCCTTGAACGGATGCGGGACGCCGGCGCGATCATCGTCTCCACCGAGATGATCCTGTTCGACCTGCTCGACCGCGCCGGCACCGACGAGTTCAAGCAGGTGCTGACGTTGGTGAAATGAACAACCACGTCCCAGCGGGCGTGGTCTCGTTTTCGGCCTTGTGAAGGAGAGTTATCCCCGATGGGAACAGCGAGGAACCTCATCAGCCATATTCCGCCTCACTCCTCCTCTTGCTGCCCCGCCCGCCCGCCGCGCCAGGCGCAGATGCCGCGCTCGCTGGCGGCGATGAACTCAGTGAAGCGCGCAACCTCCGGCGTCTGGGGCATGGCGCGGATATGGTCGAGCGCCTCTCGGATGTTCAGGCCGCTGAGATAAAGGGTGCGGAAGGCATTGCGCAATGCGGCGCGGCGCTCGGGCGTCACACCGGCGCGGCGCAGGCCGATGGTGTTGAGGCCCACGACGTCGTTGCTGTGGTAGGTGACACAGTAGGGCGGCACGTCCTTGTTTACGCGGGTGCCACCGGCCATCATGACCAGCGTGCCGACCCGGACGAATTGATGGATGAGACAGGCACCGCTGATGTTGGCGCGGTCCTCGACCGTGACGTGGCCGGCGAGCATGGCGCCGTTGACAAGCAGGACGCCATTGCCGACGCAGCAGTTGTGGCCGACGTGGCTGCCGACCATGAAGAAGCAGCGGTCGCCGATGCGGGTGATGCGGTCGTCCTTGGTGGCGCCGCGGTGGATGGTGACGTATTCGCGAAACGTGTTGCCGGCGCCGATTTTCAGGAATGTTTCGCTGCCATCGTAGCCGATGTCCTGCGGGGCGTGGCCGATCACACAGCCACAGTCAATGAAGTTGTCAGGGCCGATGTCGGTCCAGCCAGTGATCCATGCGCGGGGGCCGATGCGCGTGCGCGGACCGATCCGGACGTGGTCTTCAATGATGGCATGGGGGCCAACCTCGACAGTGGAGTCGAGTTCGGCCTTGGGGGAAATGATGGCGGTCGGGTGAATGGCCATGATTGTCAGTGTGCGGTGGACAGTCTATCGGGGCGGGTTCATGAGAGCACGCCCATTTCCTTGAGGCTGACATAGTCGGTGGCGCGGCCGATGGTGCGTTTGCCGACGATGATGTGGTCGAGGACCTCGATCTTCATGACGCGGCCGGCCTCGACCAGTTCGCGCGTGATCTTGATGTCGTCGCTGGAGGGCGTCGGGTCGCCGCTGGGATGGTTATGCGCGAGGACGACGCTGGCCGCCTTCGCCTTGGTGGCTTCGTGGAACACCTCGCGCGGGTGGACGAGGCTGGCGTTGAGGGTGCCGCGGCTGACCTCGACGTCGCGAATCAGCCGGCTGCGGGTGTCGAGCAGCAGGACGTGGAACACTTCGACGTCGTAATGTTGCATTGGCTCGCGGAGCAGGCTGGCGACGTCGGCGGGTGTGGCAATAGGCTGGCGGTCCTCACGTGAAGCGGGCAGCCGGGCGGCCAACTCGAAAGCGGCCTTGAGTTGAACGGACTTGGCGAGGCCGACGCCTTTGATTTCGCTCAGTTCCTCGACAGAGGCTGCCGAGAGCCTCTCAATGGTCTGAAAGCGCTTCAACAACTCGTTGCCGGTCTCAAGGGCGGACTGGCCGCTGGTGCCGGTGCGCAGGAGGATGGCGATCAACTCGGCCGTGCTGAGCCGCTCTGCGCCGAGCGCGTGGAGTTTCTCTCGCGGGCGTTCGCTCTGCGGCAGATCGGTGATGCGGACGGCCATGTTGCCCGCATCCTAGCGCGAGTGTGCGCGGCGGAAAAGCTCTGTTTGTGCTTGCGCCCACCCAACTTGATATAGATTCGCCGCCAATGAAACCTCTCGCAATTCGGTTGTCGGCGGCACTCAGCCTTGTGGCAATCGTGCTCGCGCTTGTCATGAAATGGGCAACTTGGCAGGAGGGTGCCCTGGCTGCCGTTGTGCTCTTGCTCGTCTCGATCATCGTGGCCCTCCGGTCCCGCCGCCTACAGGCAGGAAC
>DYDC01000172.1 GCA_020718125.1 Methylacidiphilum sp.
GAGTTCTCCGCCGTGCGACGTAAAGCCCGCGGTTACCGATCGGTGGACGACCTCATCACCATGCTCTACTTCACCGCCGCGCGCCTCCGCCACCCCGCTCACTGAAAACAGCGAGGAACCCTATGTTCTATTGGCGAAAACCCAAGCATGTAAAAGAAAAGATCATCAAGGGGGTGCCACAACTCAAAAGGGCCGGAAACGTGAACGAACTTGAGCGGGTCGGCACCCGCTGACCCGCGGGCCGTCTCCCCCCCGACGGCCCACCTCGGCCCCGGCCAAAAGCCGGGGCCGTTGGTTTTGCGGATTCACCCACCACTACTCGACCGTGCCGACACCATCGCACTTCGGGCAGACAATAAACCCCGTCCCTTTACAAAGCAGGCACGTGGTCTTGCCCCGGCCGTCGCAAATCAGGCAGGGCGCGCCGCGGGAAGTGATGGGCGAGCCGCCCGCGCGACCGGTGCCGTTGCACGCCATGCATCGGACGATGCCAGACTGGCAGTTGGCGCAATCGCTGACACCCCGGCCCTGACAGGCGGGACACACCTTGGCTTGGACCGACCTCTCCAGCTTACCCGCTGCACTCGCTGACAATCGCTCCTTCGCCTGCGGCGGTATCCACGCGGGACCGACCTGCACGTAACCCAGCCGCTTCGCGCGCTCCACGAATTCAGCGCTGGTGGTCCGCGCCTCGTCGGCTTTCAACCGGCCTGCGGTTGCCGCCAAGCCGTTGTGCACCTGCTGGATGGCCATCGCGTTCAGTGGCGCGGCTTGATGGACAAACGCCAGATTCCGATACACATCATGCGCGAGCGCGAACTGCCGCTGTTCGATCTGCTGCGCGGCGGCATCCAACTCCTTCGACACCCAATCCTCGTCTGCAGCCACAAGCCGGACAGCCACGGCCAGCGCCATTGTTGCGGGGAACCAGTTTTTCATGCGATCTCCTTTATTTGTTTGTTTGGACAACCAGCGCGCTTCTCTCGGCCGCTGTCCGCCGGAACCATAGCACCAATCCCACCCCGACCGCAAATCGCCGGATGGGTTGTTACTCCTCGGTTTCTTTCGGGACCACGCCCAGTTCCCAGCCATCCAGGAACGCGTCTATGCACTTCGGCAGCTTCGACGAATAGCCGCCTTCCAGCACCGCAAACATCGGCCGTTTCAACGCCGCCAGCCGCTGGCCGAGCTTGGCGAACGTGCCGATCTCCAATCCCATCTGCGTGATCGGGTCGCGCCGATAGGCGTCGAATCCCGCCGACACCGCGATGAGATCCGGCCCGAACTTCCGCGCCTCGCCCAGCGCCTTGTCGAACACCTCGAGGTAAAACTTCTCCTCCGTGTGCGGCGCCACCGGGTAGTTGTGGGCGTTGAATGCCGATTCCAGCCCCGTGCCGGGATAGCATGGATACTGGTGCAACGAGACATACAGCACGCGTTCGTGCTTGTAGAAAATGTCCTGCGTGCCGTTCCCGTGATGACAGTCGAAGTCCATGATCGCCACCCGCTTCGGGCCGTCCTTCGCCTCCAACAACCGCGCCACGGCGATGGCGATGCAGTTGAAGTAACAGAACCCCATCATCTGCTCCTTGGTCGCGTGGTGGCCCGGTGGCCGCATCAGCGAAAACACCGGCTCGCCCTTCCACGCCAGCTCCGCCGCATGGATCGCCGCGCCCGCCGAGCGCAACGCGTGGCCGAAGATGCCCGGCAATGACGGCGTGTCCGGCTCCTGGAAATCACCGCTCCGGACCGTCTCCAGCAGCCGCTTCGAGTGCGCCCGCAGCACGTCGGCCTCCACGCACGGCTGCGCTGCGACGAACTGATGCCGCGGCTTCTGCTTCAACAACTCCGCGCTGGCCAGCACGCGCCGTGGCGATTCGGGATGGCCGGGCATCTCGTAACCCGCGCACTCGGGGGAGTAGATGATCTTCACAGGGCTGCATTCTAGCCGCCGCCTTTGCCTTGCGCCAGCGCAGACTGGCTTCTTAACTCTTGCTCTTGCTCTTGCTCTTGCTCTTACTCTTGATCCAGCTCAGAGCCGCAATTCAGCAAGCTGACTGGGAATTGAGTGAGGCAAGAGCAAGAGATCAAAGACCAGCAACTCGTGCGCATCTGCCACATCATCACCCGGCTCATCGTCGGCGGCGCCCAGGAGAACACACTCGCCAGCGTCGTTGGCGTGCGCCAGTTGCCCGGCTATGAGGCCGTGGACCTCGTCTGCGGTCCCGAAGCCGGCACGGAAGGCTCGATGGTCGAGGATGCGCGCCTCGCTGGTGTCCAGCCGGCTTGCGTGGACTCGCTGCAGCGCTCCATCAATCCGCTCCACGACTTGCGCGCCTATCGCGAACTGGCCGCGTTGTTGAGGCGCGGCCGATACGACATCGTTCACACCCACAGCGGCAAGGCCGGCTTCCTTGGCCGGCTCGCCGCCAAAGCCGCCGGCGTGCCGGTCATCGTCCACACCATCCACGGCCCGTCGTTCGGCCCGTATCAGGGCGCGCTGGCCAACGCGCCGTTGCGGCTGGCCGAGCGCATCGCCGGCCGTGTCACTACGCGCTTCGTGTCCGTCGCCGATGCCATGACGCGGCTCTATCTCGACGCGGGCATTGGGCGCGCGGAGCGATACACCACCATCCGCAGCGGCTTCGACGTGGCCGCGTTCGCCTGCGCGAAACCCGACGAGCAACTCCACGCGCGGCTCGGCGGCGGGCCGGTCATCGGACAGATCGCGCGGCTGTTCGAGTTGAAAGGCTGGGAGTTGTTCTTTGACATGGCCCGCGCGCTGCCGGAGGCGAAGTTCCTCATCGTCGGCGACGGCCCATGGCGCTCAAAACTCGAAGCGTGGGCCGGCGAGCCGCCGTTGCGCGGGCGCGTCCACTTCGCGGGCCTCGTGCCGCCCGGCGACGTGCCGCGTTACGTGGCGATGATGGATGTGCTCGTCCATCTCTCGTTGCGCGAGGGACTGCCGCGCGCCGTCGTGCAGGCGCTCGCGGCGGGCAAGCCGGTCGTGGCGCATCCGCTGGATGGCACGCCGGAGGTCGTGAAGGATGGCGAGACCGGCTTCCTCGTGCCGCCGGGCGATTACGGCGCGCTGGCCGACCTTGTGCGGCGGTTGCTGCGCGATCCGGCGCTGGCTGCGAGCATGGGTCGGCGCGGCCAGACACGAGTCCTTGAAGAGTTTTCAGTGGAAACGACGGTCAGCGGGCTGGACGAGTTGTATCGCTCGCTGGTTAAATGACCGGAGACGAATGCAACCGTTGTTCGCTTTCATCATCTCGGTCGGCGCGGCGCTGGTCGCGACGCCGCTGGCGATCGCCGCCTCGCGCTGGCTGGGGTTCCTCGATGATCCCGGCCCGCGAAAGATCCATGCCGTGCCGATGCCGCTGCTCGGCGGCGCGGCGGTGTTCGTGGCGCTGGCCGCCGGCGTGCTTCTCAGCGGCTTCTCCCCGACGCCGCCGGACCGGCCGCGGCTGCTGGCGATTTTCGCGGGCGCGGCCATCGCGCTGGCGCTCGGCATGATTGATGACAAGCGCGACCTCCGCGCCGGGCCAAAGCTCGCGGGCCAGCTTCTCATCGCGCTGATGGTTGTCGCCGGCGGGTTTCGCGTGACGTTGTTCATCCCGTCCGCGCCGGCGCAGTGGATCGTGACGGTGCTGTGGCTGGTGACGGCGATGAACGCGCTGAACTTCCTCGACAACATGGACGGCCTCTGCGCGGGCATCGGAGCGATCTGCGCGCTGATCTTCGGCGGCATCGCGGCGGCGCGTGGCCAGTTGATGGCCGCAACGCTGGCGGCGGCCACGGCGGGGGCGTTGATCGGTTTTCTGCCGTGGAACCTGCCGGGCGCGAAGATATTTCTCGGTGACGGCGGCAGCCATCTCGTCGGGTTCCTGCTCGGCGCGCTGGCGATCCTGCCGCACTATTATTCCCATCGGGAACCCAGCCCGACGTTGCTGCCGGTGTTGATCCCGTTGATCGTGCTGGCGTTGCCGTTGTTCGACCTGGTGGCGGTGACGTGGCAGCGGTGGCGGCGCGGCGCGCCGGTCTATATTGGCGACACAAGCCACATCTCGCACCGTTTCATGCGTCTGGGCCTGTCGCAGGCCGCAACGGTGCTGGTGCTCTACGTGTTGACGGGAGTCTTGGGCCTCGGCGCGGTCGTGTTGTTGTGGGCGCCACCGTGGGTCGCGGCCATCGTCGTCGCCCAGACGCTCGGCGTGCTGGCGGTGGTCACCGCGCTGCAGCATTACGGCGCAAAACGCAGTTCCCGCTGATCGCGTTTGGGTCAAACCTGCTGCGGTCCGGTCATGGTTTACCTGCGCGGAGGCATCTATTGTGTCGGGAAGACCATCGAGTTCACGCCGGAAGATTCCGGCACGGAGAGCGCGCCAATCACCTGCGCGGCGTTCGGTAAGGAACGGCCGGTGATTTCCGGCGGACGGCCAATCACTGGCTGGCGGAAAGGCGACGAGCGTGTTGAGCCGCTGGCCGATGCCGGGCGAGAACATGCGCGCCGTCGAGGTCATCGCGCCAGTCGTGCCGCAGACGCTCGTGGCGTTCAGAGGCGTGCCAGCGGAGAAGAAATACATCGAACATCCGCGTTTCACCGGCATCTCATTCCAACACGCCGACTGTCACATCGCGCCCGACATGCCGCCCGGCGAGCAAGGCGCCATCGAGCGCAAGCCGCTCATCGCCGCCGGGGGATTGCGGCACAGCGTCTTCGAGAACTGCGGGATCGCCCGCGCCGGTGAGAACGCGTTCTGGCTCGACAGCGGTTGCGCCGACAACGTCATCCGTCGCTGCCACATCCACGACATCGGCGGCAGCGCGGTGTTCATTGGACCGCGCGCGTTCAAGGACACGCCGGAACTGCGCGTCGAGCGGAACGTCTTGGACAATTGCTTCATCCACGACGGCTCGCGCCTTTTCCTCGGCAGCCAGGGCGTCTGGATTGGCAAGTCCTCCTACAACCAAGTGACGCACAACGAGATTTCCGACTTTCATCACCTCGGCATCTCCGTCGGCCACTCGACGGCGTGGCCCGCTTTGCCTGCGACATCCGCAACAGCACCGAACATTCCTCGGAGTGTTTCGTCGGCCCGCGCGACTACACCCAGAAGAAGTTCGAATACCGCGATGGCCCCAGCATCGTCCTCCACGCCGACGGCACGCTCGCCACCGCCGGCAAGCCGCTGGCCAAGCTCCCGCTCGGCAAGTGGATTCACCTCGACGTTCAGTTCAACCTCGCCAACTCCGCGCCCTGCTCCTATCGCCTCGCCATCACCGTTGCCGGCGAGAAGGAGCAGGTCTTCGAGAGCCTCACGTATCTCCACCCGGAATTCAGCCAGATCACCTGGTTCGGCTTCTCCAGTTCCGGCAAACCCGGCGCAGTCTTCTACGGGGACAACATCCAGCTTCTAGGCAAAGCCGCCGGAAAGTGATAGGAGAAGCGCATGAACACGACCCTCTCTTGACGTGATCTCATCCGCGGCGCCATCAGCCTCCCTGCAACAACCTCACTGATACCCGCCGCGACAGAAGCCGCCCCGCGACCGCGCAAGATGGCCGACGCGGGTTGGCGCTGGGACGGGCAGGCAATCAACGGTCAGTGGCAGTTCACCATCTTCGGCGCGGGCGAAGGCACGAAGTGGTTTGGACTGAAGCGATGCTGTTTCATGTTCCATCCGAACACGCCGATGGCGATGGAGAAGCTGCGCGACATGAAGGAGGTCGTCTGCGAAATCTCGAAGTGGGAAGGCCAGAAGGTTGAACATTCGCAATACAAGGGCCTCGGCGCGCCGATGCGGATGAACCACGACGGACGGATCGAGCGCAAGTGCCGCGAGGCGGAGATCGTCAGCCAGTTGTCGCGCAAGTATCCGAACGTGACCGGCGCGTTCGACGACGATCTCTACGGCAAGATCGAGACCGAGCACATCACGCCGGAACAATACGCCGCGGTCCGCCGCGCCGTGAAAAGCGCGAACCCGAAGCTCAAGCATTGGGGCGTGGTGTATTCGCACGAACTGAAGAAGGAGAACTGGGCGGGCTTCACCGACCTGCTCGACGTGGTCACGCTCTGGGTCT
>DYDC01000173.1 GCA_020718125.1 Methylacidiphilum sp.
GTCATCCTCGCCATGATCCAACCGCCCCTTCTTTTCCTCCTCTTCGCCGCGCCGGCGCTGGCCGCCGAGGACGCCGGCAAGTTCACGCTCACCGTCTGGAAATCCCCGACATCGGGCGTGGACGTGGCTGTTGAGGTGTTTATGGCAATCCCGGAGCCTTCAAGCGCCGTCCTATGGCTGCTTGGCGCTGGAGGGCTGGCCATGCGCCGTCGGCGTTGGCGCTCCTAACCTCAGACGTTGCAGTTCGTCAGGGGGCGGTTTTCTTTTCCAGGATTCTCCGAGAAGTCGGGCACAGAGACGATTTGCCTCTCCAACCTTTGGCTACAGTGTGAGGAAGTTCTTCAGCAGCTTCTTGCCTTCCACTGTCAGCACGCTCTCGGGATGGAACTGCACGCCCCAGATGGGAAGTTGTTTGTGGCGCAGGCCCATGATCTCGCCCTCCGGGCGCGTCTCGGCGGTAATCTCCAGGCAGTCGGGGAGTGTCTCGCGTTTCACCACCAGCGAGTGGTAACGCGTCGCCTCGAACGGGTTCGACATGCCTTGGAAGAGGAACTTCTCGTCGTGATGAATGAGCGAGGTCTTGCCGTGCATCATGCGGAAGTTGCGGATGACCTCGCCGCCGAAGGCATAGCCGATGCTCTGGTGGCCGAGGCAGACGCCGAGGGTCGGAATGATGGGGCCAAGCTGGCGGATGACCTCGACGGAGAGGCCGGCTTCCTTCGGCGAGCACGGGCCGGGCGAGACGAGGATGCGCGCCGGTTTCAGCGCGCGCACGTCATCAACGGTGACCTCGTCGTTGCGGACGATTTTCATCTCCACCCCCATCTCGCCCAGATACTGGACGAGGTTGTAGGTGAAGCTGTCGTAGTTATCTATGACCAGCAGCATGGTTCCTCACTTTCGAAAACTTTCCGCCAGCGCGATGGCTTTGCGCAGCGCCATGGATTTGTTGACCGTCTCCTGAAACTCGTTCTCCGGCGTGCTGTCGTCCACGATGCCGCCGCCGGCCTGCACGTAGGCGCGGCTGCCCTTGAGCAGCGCGGTGCGCAGCGTGATGCAGCAGTCGAGGTTGCCGTTGAAGCTGAAGTAGCCCGCCGCGCCGGCGTAGGGGCCGCGCTGCGTCGTTTCCTGCTCGGCGATGATCTGCATGGCGCGGATTTTCGGCGCGCCGCTGACCGTGCCTGCCGGGAACGTCGCGCGCATCAGGTCATAGACCGTGCGGCCCTTCTGGAGCGCGCCCTCGACCTGGCTGACGATGTGCATGACGTGGCTGTAGCGCTCGATGACCATGAACTCCTCGACCTTCACGCTGCCGTGGTCGCACACGCGGCCGATGTCGTTGCGGGCGAGGTCCACCAGCATCAGGTGTTCGGCGCGCTCCTTCTCGTCGGCCAGCAGGTCCTTCTCCAGCGCGTCGTCCTCGGCGGGTGTAGCGCCGCGGTTGCGCGTGCCGGCGATGGGGCGGATCTCGACGTGGCCGTCCTCGCAACGGACGTGGACCTCCGGCGACGCGCCCACGAGCGAGAAATCGCCGAGTTCGAGGATGAACATGTAAGGCGACGGGTTGACGCTGCGCAGCGCGCGGTAGATGTCCAGCGGCTTGGAGCGGACTTTTGCCGAAAACCGCTGGCTGAGCACGGCCTGGATGATGTCGCCGTTCTTGATGTAAGCCTTCGCGGCGCGGACCATCGCGTGGTAACGCTCGACGGTCATGTTGCTCTCGAAATCTGGCACAGGCGCGTCGCGGCGCATGTCCGCCGGCGGACGCGAGAGCGGCTTGCGCAACCGTTCGGCGATGGCGTCCACGCGGCGGCGGGCCTTCTCGTAGGCCGCCGCCGGGTCGCCGGTGATGTGGGCGTTGGAGAGAATCTTGATGGTCTGTCGGACGCGATCGAAGATCAGGATCGTGTCGGTCAGCATGAAGTAGAGCGGCGGCACGCCAAGGTCGTTGCGTTTCGGGCGCGGCACCACCGGCTCGACGTGGTGGATGAATTCGTAGCCGAGATAGCCGACCGCGCCGCCGCTGAACCGCGGCAGGCCCGCCACCGGCACGGGCTTGTAGCGGGCCATGACCTGCTCGACCACCTCCAGCGGGTCGCGCTTGAACTTCACGCGCTTGCTCGCGCGGCCTTCGCGCACGATGACGGCGTCGCCCCGTTGCACGAGCGTGATGGACGGGTTCGCGCCGAGCATCGAGTAACGGCCGATGTGCTCGCCGCCCTCGACGGACTCGAACAGGAACGCCGGGCCGCGCCCGCGCAGCTTTTCGTAGGCGGACACGGGCGTCTCCATGTCGGCCAGCACCTCGCGATAGACCGGCACGAGGTTACCGCGGCCGGCCAGGCTGAGAAACTCGCTCTTCGTCGGATAATACATGTCTTGCTTTCCTGTAAACGTGGGTCGAATGGACGCCGATCGCCAGCCCGAAGCCGACGATGCCCCAGCCGACCGCCGCCGTGAACAACTCGCGCGTCAACACCACCAGCGCGGCGCCGACGCCCGCGTAAAGCGCCGTCTGCGCCCACACGCAGCCCAGCACCAGCCGCGGGTCCGAGCGTCGGAACTGCGTGCGCAGGTGATCGCGATACTCATACTCGCCCATTGTCCGCATGACCCACGCGCCCTGGAAGTTCCGCGCCGCGACCATCACGCTGGTGACGCTGACCAGCACCGCCACGAACGGGATCGTCGCCGCCACGAGGCAGACGACGACGTTCAACACCGCGCTGGCGCGCCAGCCGAGCCGCCGCACGATCGCGTTGGCCTCGAGCGCGAGGCTCGGTGTCGCGACCCACGTGCTGAAAAAGTCCAGCCCGCGCGCCGCCAGCAACAGGCCCAGGTCGAGCCAGTAGCCCGCGCTGAACAGCGGTGCGTAGAGCGTGATCATGGCCAAGTAGCCGCGTCACTCCGTGACGCGAGCCAACCGGATCAATGAATGCGCGTCACGGAGTGACGCGGCTGCGTCGTTGTCATTTCTTCCCATACACTTTCGCGGGATCAAACAGGCGTGGCTCGCCGATGTCCGCCAGCGCGCCGTCCGCCTTCACCTCGCGAAAAAAGCAACTCTTGTAGCCTTCGTGGCAGGCCGCGCCCGCCTGTTCGACTTCGATCAACAGCGTGTCGCAGTCGCAGTCGGTCGTGACGCGCTTGACGGTCTGCACATGGCCGCTGGACTCGCCCTTGAGCCAGTATTTCTGGCGCGACCGGCTCCAGAACCAAGTCTTCTTCGTCTCCAGCGTCTTGGCCAGCGACGACTCGTTCATGTAGGCGACCATGAGGACGCGGCCCGTGCCGCTCTCCTGGATCACAGCCGGGATCAGGCCGTTGGAGTCGAACTTGAGATTGTCGAATGTCGGTTCCGTCATGCTGCTCCTCGTGTTGCCTTTTCCATTTGCTGCCTCGTTCGCAACGTGTTCTTGAGCGCGTGCAGAGCGGCCTTGTCCTTGGGGCGTCCGGCGGCTTCCTTGGCGGCGATCACATCCGCCAGCGAAGCCACCAGCACTTCGCGTCCGCCCAACTTGACGCGGCTCGCACGAGACCGCACGGACTCGAATTTCTTCCGGCTCGAGAGCTCGAAGATGAAATCCACGCTCACTTCAGGCGTCATCACTCTTTGCATCCGCGAAACGGGAGCAAAAGGTTCGTAAACCGCGCCGCCCAGCAATCCCGCCAACGCTTTGATCTTCCGCAGATTTCGCGGAGTATGTCGCACAAACAGGTCAATGTCTTCGGTCGTGATGGGCGTTCCCAGCACAGACGCTGCCGCGTTGCCGATCAGAATGAATTCAAGACGGACACGCGCTGCCGCTCCGGCGATGTCCGACAGCAGTTTTTCCTCAACGGACATAAACACCATCCTTTCGCCGGCGGAGCAGGAAGTGCAGGTGGCCGCCGTAGCGCCGCCGCAGCAACGACCACAGGATCAAATCGAGATCATGCGCGTCAATGTCCGGCAACCGCGCCGCCAGCCGTTGGCGCCACCGCGCCACCTCGCGCAACAAACGCTCGGATTGTTTCACCGCCTTACGCATACGCCTTTCTCCTGCAAAAAACGTTTCACATCGTTCACCGTGTATTCGCCGAAGTGGAAGACCGAGGCGGCCAGCACCGCGTCGGCCTTGCCGTTTAAGAGCACGTTGGCCATGTGCTCCAATGTGCCCGCGCCGCCGCTGGCGATGACCGGGATGCGCAATGCCTCGCTGACCGTGCGGTTCAACTCGATGTCGTAGCCGGCCTTCGTGCCGTCGGCGTCCATCGAGGTCAGCAGGATCTCCCCGGCGCCGAGCGACTCGACGCGGCGCACCCACTCGATGGCGTCAATGCCCGTCGGCTTCCGCCCGCCGTGCGTATAGACCTCCCACCGTTGCGGCGACGAGCCGGGCACGCGCCGCGCGTCCACCGCCACGACGATGCACTGGCTGCCGAACCGCTCCGCCCCGGCCCGCACCACGTCGGGGTTCTGCACCGCCGCCGTATTGAGTGAGGTCTTGTCCGCGCCGGCCTTGAGCATCGCGCGGATGTCTTCGACCGTGCGGATGCCGCCGCCGACGGTCAACGGCATGAAACACTCGCTCGCCGTGCGCTGCACCACGGCAATCATCGTCGGCCGCCCGTCGCTGCTGGCGGTGATGTCCAGGAACACCAGTTCGTCGGCGCCCTGGCGGTCGTATTCGCGGGCACACTCCACCGGGTCGCCCGCGTCGCGCAGGTTCAGGAACTTGGTTCCCTTCACCACGCGCCCGCCGGTGACGTCCAGGCATGGGATGATGCGTTTGGCTAACATGGTTCGTTGAAATAAA
The DNA here is from genome assembly GCA_020718125.1 of Methylacidiphilum sp. Classification (GTDB taxonomy): domain Bacteria; phylum Verrucomicrobiota; class Verrucomicrobiia; order CAIQCK01; family CAIQCK01; genus JACRKA01. The sequence continues at coordinate 4,800 of DYDC01000173.1, forward strand.
AAGCCCGATGACTCGCTGGAATCATCGGGACCTCGGCCTGTCGCGGCGCAAAAGGGGCGCGTCAGGGCCAGAGGCCCGGGCCATGCCACCAATGGTGCGTCGTCGTCATTGCGCGCGCAGTCTAGCCGCGCCCGCCGCGAAGGCAAGCGGTTTTTCGGCGAACGCGCCGGAGCTTGACCCCGCCGGTTGGGACGCCACACTCGGCGGCCAGAGAGCGATTCCCATGACCAACCTCGAAGGTCAAACTTTCGCGGGCTACGAGATCGTCTCCAAATGTGGCGAAGGCGGGATGGGTTCCGTGTGGATGGCGAGACGGTGAAGGACCGGTTCGACCGCCATGGCCGGCTGGATGCCGTCGAGGCGCTGGCCATCTGCGTGTATGTGGCCGAGGCACTCAAATACGCCCGGAACAAGAACCGGCTGATCCATCGTGACATCAAGCCGCACAACATCTTCCTGACCGCGAGCGGCGAGGTGCGCTTGGGCGACATGGGATTGGCCAAGACTTTGGGCGGCACCACCACGAGCCTGACGCAGACGGGGATGATGATGGTCTCGCCCCACTACATCAGCCCGGAGCAGGCCAAGGGGGTGAAGGACATAGATTTCCGGGCCGATATCTACAGCCTGGGCTGCACGCTGTTCCATCTGGTGACCGGTCGACCGCCGTATGAGGGTGAGAACTCGTTGGTGGTGATCAACAAGCACGTCAACGAGCCGCCGCCGGCGATTTTCAAGGCATGGTCGTCGTGTCCGGTGCCGCTGGGGATGCTGGCGGGCAAGATGCCGGCCAAGAACCGGAACGACCGGTTTGGGAGCTACGAGGACTTGATTGCCTAGATGGTGCGGGTGCGGGAGAAGCTGGCACCGGCGCCGAGCGCGCCAGCGCCGAGTGCTACGGAAGCGACAGAGCTGCTGGCACCCACGCCGACGCCGAAGCCAGCGGTTGCGAAGACACCCACGCCGAGGCCGGCGAAGTCGAGGGTCGAGAGTCGCCATCGTAGCTGGCGCGCTTGCAGCCATCGTGCTGATTGCGGGCGCGGCGGGGTGGCTTCTCCGGCTTGTTGAGGCGGCAACGCCTCCGCAAGCCGGAGAAATCCGCG
>DYDC01000174.1 GCA_020718125.1 Methylacidiphilum sp.
GGGGCATGAGCGGCTCTTTGTCTAGCTCCAAATGCAGTTCCTTCCGCTCACGTCTGTTGCAACTTAGAAAGACTGAATTCTGAGCCGGCGCTTGCGGGGCGCCGAATGGGCTTGATTCCGGCGCGGTTTTGTGGCGTTAGCGTAGCGCGCAATGTCTTCCACTTTTCAAGAAAGGACCGAACCGATGACTCCCAATGTTTCCCGACGTGATTTTCTAAAACTCAGCGCCACGAGCGCGGCTGTCGCGTGGGCAGCCGGCTGCAGCACCACAGAGGGCGGCAGAGCGGGCCAGAAGATCCCCATCGCGCTGGAGCTTTATTCGGTGCGCAAGGAATGCGCGAAGGACACCGCAGGCACCATTGAGGCTGTCGCGAAGATGGGTTACAAGGGCGTCGAGTTCGCCGGCTTCTACGACAAGGAGGCGAAGACGCTCCGCAAGATCCTCGACGACTGCGGCCTGAAGTGCTGCGGCAGCCACACGCCGTTGCCCCACCTCCTCGGCGACAAGCTGAAGGAAACCATCGAGTTCAACCAGGTCCTCGGCAACAAGTTCCTCATCGTGCCCGGCCTGCCCAAAGACCGCACGGCCTCCAAACAGGCGTGGCTCGACACGGCCAAGCTGTTCAACGAGTTGTCCGACAAGGTCGCGCCGGACAAGATGCGCGTCGGCTACCACAACCACACCATCGAGTTCGAGGCGCTTGACGGCGAGCTGCCGTGGGACACATTCTTCGGCAACACGAAGAAGGAGGTCGTCATGCAGTTCGACACCGGCAACGCGATGCACGGCGGCGGTGATGCCCGCGCGTATCTCAAGAAGTATCCCGGCCGCGCCACGACGGTGCACCTGAAGCCGTTCTCCAAGGCCAAGCCCGACGCGATCATCGGGGAGGACGAACTGCCGTGGAAGGACATCTTCGAGCTATGCGAGACCATCGGCAACACGGAATGGTATATCGTCGAGTATGAGCGGCCGGTGCTGCCGGCGCTGGAGGCGGTGGAGAAATGTCTCCAAGCGTTGAAGAAGATGGGGAAGTGCTGAACGGACCGCCATGAAAGACCTGTCACGATTCGAGATCCACGGCGCGGTCGCCATCACGCCGGGCAACGGCGGCCTGCCCAAGGTCGCGCTGAAACACCCGTCCGGTTCGAGCGCGGAAATCTACCTGCACGGCGCGCACGTCACGTCTTGGCGCGATGGGCGGGGTGAGGAGTTGTTCTTCCTCAGTCGCGAATCGAACTGGGCGGCGGACAAGCCCATCCGCGGCGGCATCCCGGTCTGCTGGCCGCAGTTTGGCGGCCAGGGGACGCTGCCGCAGCACGGCTTCGTGCGGACCAACCCCTGGACGCTGGCCGGCACGGAAGAACTCCCCGGCGGCAACGTCGCCGTCACGCTCCGGTTGTCCGAAAACGACGCGACGCTGAAGCTGTGGCCGCATCGGTTTGAGTTTGAGTTGCGCGTGACGCTCTCGGCGTCATCGCTGCGGCTTGGCGCGCAGGCGGGCAACACCGGCGACCAGCCGTTCGAGTTCCAGATCGCGCTCCACACCTACTTCACCATTGCCGACATCCACCGCGCCGCCGTCCGCGGGTTGCAAGGGACGACGATGATTGACGCGCTGCGCGAGAACGCACGTGAGGCGGACGCGCAGCCGGAGATCAGGTTCGACCGCGAGACCGACCGCGTCTATGTCAGCGCGCCCGACACTCTCAGCATCCGCGACGAGGCCGCCGGCCGCACGTTCGCCATCCGCAAGAGCGGCATGAGCGATGTCGTCGTCTGGAACCCGTGGATCGCGAAATCGCAACGCATGCCCGACTTCGGCGACGACGAGTATCTGCGGATGGTTTGCGTCGAGACGGGCAACATGGCCAACCGCATCCGGCTCGCGCCGGGCCAGCCGTGGCGGGGCGAGACCGTGCTGTCGGCCGTGCGCGATTGAACTCTTTTTGCCGCGATGCAGCTTTGCTTCTGGCTGATGCCCTGCGAGGCCGGGCGCGCGTTGTTTTCCGCCATCATCGAGATGGTGGCGCGAGCTTCCAGCTTGCGAATCTATGACCAACTGCAAGCTGGAAGCTTGCGCCACCATTCACCGACCCATTACACAGCTTGTTTCCTCGGTTGACTTCGTTTGGAGCGGACTTCAACCTAGTTTCTCAACATCCATGCAACGCGACCTGATCTACGACGTCGGGATGCACAATGGCAATGACACCGACTACTACCTGCATCGAGGCTATCGCGTCGTGGCCATCGAGGCCGACCCCGCGCTTTTCGAGCAGGCGCGGACGCGGTTTGCCGCGGAGATCGCCGCGGGGCGGTTGACGCTGCTCAATGTCGGCATTGCGCCGCAGGAGGGAACGGCGGATTTCTGGATTTGCGAAGGCAAAAGCGAATACAACTCCTTCGACAAAGCCAATGCCACCAAGCGCGGCCACACGGCCCACGCGATCCAGATTCCGTGCCGGTGCTTCGGCAACATCCTTCGGGAGCATGGCGTGCCGCTTTATCTCAAGGTGGACATCGAGTGTTTCGACAAGCTCTGCGTCGAGGCGCTCGACCCGGCCGATCTCCCGCAATATGTGTCCCTCGAATTGACCGAGGCCGACCAACTGCACGCGCTGCGCCGCGCCGGCTACGACCGCTTCAAGCTGGTGCGGCAGGACGATCTCTCGGCGGCGCCGGATTTGACCGGCACGTGGAGCGCGTCGTGGATGACGTTGAAGGAGCGCCTCCCGCCTCTGTTGAAGCTCGCGCAGCGTCTCGGTCGCATGAAACGCAAGCTGGGACGCTGGCTGCGGCGCGCGGACAGAAGAACCGAACGCTCCGGCCTCAAAGCCGGAAAGTGGGTGTTTGCCTACGGCAGCTCGGGGCCGTTCGGTGAGGAGGCGCCGGGCCAGTGGCTGGGCTTCGACGAGACCGTCCGGCGTTGGCAGGCGTTTCGTCGCGCCGCGGGCGAGCGATATTGGTGCGACATCCACGCAACGCGGCGCGCGCCCGCGCCCGCGTGAGGCGGCTTGTCCGCCGTGGCGGGTCGCGCTCGCGCGCCGTCGCGTCGTTGCGCTGCGGTGAAGCATCTGTTAAGTAGAACCCTCGATGCATCCGGTTGCGTTTCAGTTCGGCAGCTTCACGGTCCACTGGTATGGCGTGCTGGTGGCGTGCGGTTTTTTGGCGGGCATCTGGCTCACGGCCTGGCGCGCCCGGCGCGAGGGCATCCCGACGGAGCTGGTGTTCGACCTGTCGCTCTACCTGCTGGTGTTCGGGATGCTCGGCGGCAAGCTGTTTTACCTCGCCGCCTACTGGAAGGATTTCATGCACGACTTCCAGCGCGACGGCTGGTCCGCGTTGCGCAGTGGGTTTGTGTTTTACGGTGGGTTCATCGTCTCCGTCACCGTCACGATCTGGTATGCGCGCCGGCACGGCATCCATCACTGGCGCATGGCCGACCTGTTCACGCCGGGCCTGACCATCGGCCATGCGTTCGGGCGGCTGGGTTGCTTCATGGAAGGCTGCTGCTACGGCGACACGTGCGCGCTGCCGTGGGCCGTGCATTTTTCGGAGAAACATCCGACCCACGGCGGGGCGGTGCATCCCACGCAATTCTACGAGGTCGTCGGCAACCTGCTTTTCTTCGGCGTGCTGACGTGGTTCTACCCGCGCCGCAAGTTCGACGGCCAGGTGTTCTGGCTCTACGTCGTGCTCTACGCGCTGATGCGGTTCAGCGTCGAGTTTGTCCGCGGCGACAACCCGCGCCACTGGCCCGGCCACCTCACCAACTCGCAGGTTACCGCCCTGATCTGGCTCGCGGCGGCGGCTCTCTTTATATGGCAACTGTCCCGGAAGAAGCGGGCCGCGTGACGCTCATCGTCGCCGCCGACGCGGCGGGCCAGCGGCTGGACCTGTGGTTGCTCGAACAACTGCCCGGCCACTCGCGCGCGTTTCTCCAGCGTCTCATCCGCGACGGCCATGTGCGCATCGTCGGTGGCGAGGTCAAGGCCAGCCACGCCATCCGCGCCGGCGAAACCGTCGAGGTCACGATCCCGCCGCCGGAGCCAAGCGCGATGGAACCGGAGGCGATGCCGCTGGAGGTGCTCCACGAGGACAGCGACCTGATCGTGGTCAACAAACCGTCCGGCTTGGTCGTGCATCCCAGCGCCGGCCACGCCGAACACACGCTGGTCAACGCGCTGCTCCACCACTGCCGCGGCCAGCTCAGCGGCATTGGCGGCGTCGAACGGCCCGGCATCGTCCACCGGCTCGACCTCGACACCAGCGGCTGCATCGTCGTGGCAAAAACCGACGCGGCCCACCGCGGGCTGGCGCGGCAGTTCAAGTCGCACGAAGTCGAGAAATACTACCTCGCCCTGGTCTGGGGCCTGCCGCGACTCGCGCGCGGCCGCATCGAGGGCGCCATTGGCCGCAACCCGCACCACCGCCAGAAAATGGCCGTGCTGGCCGAGGGCGGCCGCGAGGCAGTCACCGAATTTGAAATCATGGAGCACTACGGCGGCTGCACGCTCGTGCGTTGCCGGCTCCACACCGGCCGCACACACCAGATCCGCGTCCACCTCGCCTCCATCGGCAACCCGGTCGTCGGCGACACGGTTTACGGCCGTATGCGGCGCCATCCGATCGCCAGCAAGGCCACGCGCCAGATGCTCCACGCCGGGCGGCTCGCGTTCGAGCATCCGCGCAGCGGGAAGTGGCTGGAATTCGTCGCGCCGCTCCCGCAGGATATGCGCGAGCTGATTCACGAACTGCAGGACCATCTCCGGCAGCGTGAGAAGCGGAGTGACGAGTGATGAATGAATTTCGAGAAGCGCTGGATGCCACGATCAGCCATCTGGAGTCGCTCAAGCTGGCGGGCGTGACGCACGTGCCCGTCCGCCGCGAGACGCTGGAGGCCCTCAGCCGTCCTGTCGCCGCGCCACAAGCCGCGGCCGCACCCGCCGACATGTTCGCCGAACGCATCCACACCGCCGGCTCGACAAAGGCCGGGCAAATGGCTTCGTTGCGCGCGCAGGGGCTGGCGTGCGTGAAGTGCAAGCATCTGGCCGCGTCGCGCACGCAGGTCGTCTTCGGCGTCGGCAATCCCGATGCGGAACTGATGTTTGTCGGCGAAGCACCGGGAGCCGACGAAGACGCGCGGGGCGAGCCGTTCGTGGGCCGCGCGGGGCAGTTGCTCACGAAGATCATCGAGACGATGGGCTTCAAGCGCAGCGACGTTTACATCGGCAACGTGCTCAAGTGCCGCCCCAACATGCCCGAAGGCGAGAGCGGCAACCGCCAGCCGGCTGATCCTGAGATGCAGACCTGCCTGCCGTGGCTGCACGCGCAGATAGACATCATCCAGCCGAAGGCGATCGTCGCCCTCGGCGCGGTGGCGTTGCGCGGGCTGCTGCCGGAGTTGAGCGGCGGCATCACCAAGCTGCGCGGCCGGTGGCTGCTCTACCGGAACATCCCGATGATGCCGACCTATCACCCGGCGTTCGTGCTGCGCCAATACACGATGCAAAACCGCCGGCTCATTTGGGAAGACATGCTCGCCGTGCTGGAGCGCCTCGGCCGGCCCATCACGCCGAAGATGCAGAACTACTTCAAGAGCGAGTGAGGAGTTTTCCACCTCAGCACAGTCCCGCCGGGTCCCAAGCACGAAACTCGAAACTCGAAATCCGAAACAAATTCCAATCCAGAAAAAGGAAATGACCAGAGGGAACCTCCGGTAACTATTCGCCAGATGAAATTCGTTGTAGGCCGACTCTGCGAGTCGGCGAAACTCTTGATAAATTCGCCGCTTCGCAGAAGCGGCCTACAACGCCGCTGCGCCAGCAAAGAGTTACCGGAGGTGCCCCAGAAACATCGTGGCGGGCGCAACTTGACACACGCGCCAAGTCCCGAAAGGGACGGTCGAGAATAGCCCGGCGTTTCAACGCTGGGT
>DYDC01000175.1 GCA_020718125.1 Methylacidiphilum sp.
TGATAGCTGATAGCTGATAGCTGAGAACTGACAGCTTCTCCCCCATGACCATCCCCGGTTTCATCCTTCGCAACGCGCTGCGCAACAAGCGGCGGCTCACGCTCACGGTGCTGAGCGTGGCGCTGAGCTTGTTCCTGTTCACCGTGCTCCAGACGGCGCTGCGCGAGCTGTCCCAGCCGCAGGTGACGGAGGATTCGGCGCTGCGGCTCATCACACGGCACAAGGTGTCGCTCGCCAACATCCTGCCCTCGAAATACCAGTCCCGCATCTCGCGCGTGCCCGGCGTCAAGCGCGTGTCGCGGTTTACGTGGTTCGGCGGCATCTACATTGACGAGAAGAACTTCTTCGCTCAGTTCGCCTGCGACGCGGACGTGTTGTTCGATATCCTGACGGAAGTGACCACCAACCCGGAACAGGTCGCCGCGTTCAAGAAGGAGAAGACCGCCTGCATGGTCGGCATCAAGACGATGAACCGTTTCGGCTGGAAGGTCGGCCAAAAAATCACGCTGCGCGGCACGATTTACCCGGCGAACCTCGAACTGACGATCCGCGGCGTTTATTCCGGCGGGATTGACGAGACGAACCTGTTCTTCCACCACGAATACCTGGATGAGGCGACCGGCTGGCACGTCGTCGGCTGTTTCTGGATCCAGGCCGCCAACGCCGACGTGGTGGCGGATGTCATCCAGGGGGTGGACGCAGCGTTCAGCAACAGTGCCGCCGAGACCAAGACCGAGACCGAGCGCGCGTTCCAGCTCACGTTCCTGTCGTGGTTCGGCAACGTCAAGCTCCTCATCGGGACCATCTGTAGCGTGATTGTCTTCACGATGATGCTGGTCACCGCCAGCACGATGAGCATGGCCATCCGCGAACGGGCGCGGGAAATCGCCGTGCTCAAGGCGCTCGGCTACAACGGTGGCCAGATTTTCGGCCTCATCCTCGCCGAGTCGTTTGGCTTGGCGCTGGTCGGCGGACTCATCGGCAGCGTCGGCACGTGGTTCCTCGCCGAGAACGTGGACATGTATGTGCTTTCGCAGGGATTCTTCATCAAGTTCGAGGTCACGCCGCACATCGTGTCGGCCGGTCTGCTCATCGCGGCTGGCATGGGCGTGGTGAGTTGCCTGGCGCCCGCCGTCGCGAGCGTCCGGGCCAGCGTGTTGGAAGGACTGAGAGAACTGGACTGAGTTATGGCAGTGCCGCTGAAATACAACCTCCGCAACCTGCGCGTGCGCTGGCGGGCGACGATCGCCGCGGCACTCGGCATCGCGCTGGTCGTGGCGGTCTTCGTGATGGTCATGGCGCTCGCGCAGGGTCTCAAGACCACCTATGTCAGCACCGGTGACGCGCGCAACCTGCTGGTGATGCGCAAAGGCTCCACCGCCGAGTCCTCCAGCCAGATCGAGCGCGGCAAGGTGCGCAAGTTCAAGTATCACGAGGAGATCGCCCGCGACGAGAAGGGTGATCCGGTCGCCTCACCGGAGATCATTGTGCTCATCCAACTCGACCGCGTCGGCGGTGGCAACGCCAACGTCATCGTGCGCGGCACCAGCTCCATCGGCCTCGATCTGCGGCCCAACCTCAAGCTCATCGAAGGCCGGTTGTTCCAGCCTGGCCTGGCCGAGTGCATTGTCAGCCGCAAGATCACCGAGCGGTTCATGCACTGCCGTGTTGGCGAGACGTTTCACGCCGGCAAGAAAAACTGGCGCGTGGCGGGCGTCTTCGACGCGAGCAAGACGACTTACGAATCCGAAATCTGGACTTCCGCCGACGAGGTCCGCGAGGCGTTCAACCGCTCGTTCTACGGCTCGGTATTGCTGCGGCCGAAGGACGAGGCAGCCGGCGCGGCGCTCATCAAGCGGCTCGAAGCCGACAAGGACCTCTTCGTGCGCGTGCTGCCGGAGACGGAGTATTACAAGGAGCAGACGAAGAACGCCGGGCCGATCCAGTTCATGGGCGGCTTCCTGGCGGTGGTCATGAGCATCGGCGCGGCGTTCGCGGCGATGAACACCATGTATGCGTCGGTCGGCGCGCGCACGCGCGAGATTGGCACGCTGCGCGTGCTCGGTTTCCGCCGGCGCGACATCTACCTGTCGTTCCTGATTGAAGCAGTGCTGCTCGCGCTGGTCGGCGGCGCGCTCGGCTGCATCGCGTCGCTGCCGATCAACGGCATGGCCACCGGCACGATGAGCTGGACGACGTTTTCGGAGGTCGCGTTCGAGTTCCGCATCACGGGCGAGTTGCTTGCCAAAGGCATGGCGTTCTCGCTTATCATGGGCGTGCTCGGCGGCTTGTTGCCCGCCCGCGTCGCCGCGCGAAAGCCCGTGCTGGATGCGTTGCGCTCGCTCTAGAAATGGTTCACAATCCAACCGCCATCAGACCATGAGTTCGACACCGCCAAGTTCACCGCCCGCGTTGAGCAAATTGCGGATCGCGCCGGGCAAGAAGGGGCGCCGCAAGGCCGGCCCGTTCATGCTGCTGCTGATCATCCTCTGCATCGTCGGCGCGGTCGCGGTCGTGTATGCCTTCACGATGAAGGACGAACGCGGCTTCTTCCCCGCAAAGAAATCCTCCACCACGGGGGCCGCGCCGGTCACAGCGCCGAAACCCGTCGTCCCGCTGAAACCCGGCGACGTGGCGCTGACGGTGAGCGGCTATGTCGTGCCGCGCGAGCGGATCGAACTCAGCCCGCGGTTCCAAGCGATGGTGAAATGGATCGGCGTGCGCAAGGGCGACATGGTCAGGAAGGACGACGTGTTGGTCCGGCTCGACGATGCCGAGTATCGCGCCAAAGCCCTCGAAGCCGAAGGGCAGATCGCCAAGGCCCATGCCGACCTCGCAAACGCCGAGGCTAACCTCAAACGCCAGATCGAGCTGTCCAACCGCAACATCGAAAGCGCCCGCGCCCTCGACGACGCGCGCCGCGCCCGCGACGTGGCGGCGGCCATGATCACCGTCGCCAAGGGCCAGCTCGCGCAGGCGCAGAACTACATCGAGTGGTGCGTCATCCGCTCGCCCATCAGCGGGACCATCCTGGAGAAGCTCGTCGAGGCCGACGAGCTGGTGACGCCGATGACGTTCGGTGGCTCGCGCGGTCCGAGCACCGCTCTGGTGTCGATGGCTGACTTGAATGACCTGCAGGTCGAGATTGACCTCAACGAAGCCGACCTCGCGAAGATTCATCTCAAACAACCCTGCCGCGTCAGCCCCGAGGCGTATCCTGACAAGACCTACCACGGCTTCGTTGCTGAGATCGCGCCAGAGGCCAACCGCCAGAAGGGCACGCTCCAGATCAAGGTGCAGGTCCAGAACCCCGACCGCTTCCTCACGCCGGAGCTGAGCGCAAAGGTGGATTTCATCAAGGACTGAGGCGGAGCGATGCAGTTGATTTGGGGGAGCGCACGCGCCCTCGCGTGCGGCCATCGGCGCCTCGCCGATAGCCTGCAGTCGTTGTGAGACGGACCGTTGCGTTTGCCACCGCTGAAGCCAGAAAGTGTTCGGCGAGGGCGCCGAACACCGCACGCGAGGCGCGTGCGCTCCCCGCCGCAACCGAATCGTTCCGGCCAGGGCGGGCGCTTACAGCCGCTCAAGCTCGCGCAGCAGGTTGTGGATGAAGGCGAGGTTGTCGGACTGGAGGTGGTGCATCGTGCCGCCCATGCGGGCGAAACTCTTGCAGAAGTGGAGGTAGTAGGCCGGATTGGTCTTCGGCGGCTCGCCTTGGGTCCAATCCCAACCGCCGCCGTCCTGCAAATCCACAACGTAGATGCTATGGCCGCGCACGATGGGCCGGCCGGCTTGCAGGCGGAGGTTGTTGACGCAGCTCAGGCTCTTCTCGAACACCTGCGGCGTCATGATCGCCGAACCGACGGAGAGAGCCACGCCGTCGTCGAGCGTCTCCACGGATGCGCCGAAGAGCCGGAAATCCTCCGCCCCCGCGCGACCGATGACCGCGCCGCTGAACATCGGGTGGCACGCGATGATGTCGTAGCCGATGCCGGGATGGACCGTCATCGGAATCTGATGCTTGAAAGCCGCGGCGAGGATTGAAGCGTGCTTCCAACGATGCTCCACGCGGATGCGGCCCGAGGGCAGGCCGTGCGCGCGCATTGCCTGCAACACATCGGCAAGGGCCGGCGCGAGCGGATGTGACGGCTCGGTGCGCAAAGCGAGTTCGAGCGATTCGATGGTCGGCAGTTTAACGCCGTCCTCCGCGATGAAGCGGCCCATCGAGATGCCGTAGCCTTCGCCGCGCAAGCCACCGGCCAGCAGCGCGAGATGGATGTTGCGCCCGGTCTCGTCCCACGTTCCGAAAGAGCCGGTGACGACGTTCTTGCGGACGCTCTCGGTCGAGCGGCCGAGCCATGCGTATTCCCAATCGTGGATCGAGCCGGCGCCGTTGGTCGCCAGGTGCGTCAGCCAGCCCTTCGCCATCATCCGCTCCAGGATCAACGCCGCGCCGTTGCGCAGCAAATGCGCGCCGTAGAGCAGCATCACGCCCGCGCCGCGCTTCCGGGCAGCGGCGATTGTCTTCGCGCACTCGCGCACACGCTCCGCGACGGCGTCTGGAATCGCGGGCGGCGGCGCATCGGGCGACACGAGGATGTCCTCGACCCGCGTGAGGCTCTCGCGCTCCGCCAGCGGGCGGGCTTTGAGCTTCCGCAGATTCAGCGGTTCGCGTCTCATCGTCGTTTGCCATTTGGCAAAGGTCCGTCTGCGCGGAAAGGCCGAAATCCGAAACTCGAAGCACTCGCGCAAGGTTGAAACACCAACGTTTCGGCCTTCGGATTTCGGGTTCCTTCGGCCTTCGGATTTCGGATTTGTTCTCATCGGCCGAGGATGATGTCCAGCAGCGTGATGGCATCGCGGAAGTCGGGAATGACCACGTCGGCGCCGACACCGAGCAACCGCTGGCGTTTCCACTCGTCGAACTGGCCCGAACCGTTGTGGGACTCATCGCTGGCGACCGCGACGGCCAGCCCGCCGGCTTCCTTGGTGTTCTCGATCTCGACGTAGCCGTCGCCGAAGGAGAGCAGCCGGTCACCCGGGATGCGGTTCTCGCGCAGGATGCGCTCGATGACCATCTTCTTGGAGAACCGCTTGTAATCGTCGAACGCGCCGTAGATGCGAACGCCGAAATAGCGGGTGACATCGAGCAGCGACGCCTCTTTCTTTACGAAATGCTCGTCGGTGCCGCTGGCGAGGTAGAGGGGCAGGCCGCGGCGCTGGAGTTCCTCCAGCAACGGCCGGATGCGGTGGACCAACAGTTCGTCGGGCTTGATCGCGCCGCGCTTGAGGCCCTCGATGCGGGCGTTGATGCGGACATCGAGACGGTGGAGGTATTCGTGCTTATACCAGAGCGGGTCGCGCGGCTGGCCGCCGCGCTCCTTGATGCGCTCGGCGAGATGCATCATCTGGTAGATGGTCTGCTTGCCGTTGAGGCGCATGATGTCCTCGAACGCGAGCTGCTGGCGCTGCTCCTCGGTCTCGCCCGGCACTGGCGGCATCATCTCGGCGAACATCGGCGCCATCACCTCCGGCCAGCCCTCACGGATGAGCGAGAGTGTGCCGTCAAAATCGAAGAGGACGTGGCTGATGCCGGGCCGTGGCGCAAAAGAGGGCGCGAACTCGACAAGGCCCGTGAACTGGTGGTCTGCGGTCATTCCGCGAGTGAACCCGCCGACAGCGGTAAAGTCAATCATGCAGCGCGGCATGGAGAAAAAGCCTGCAATGATCCCATCGAGAATCAGGAACTGATGCGAGACTATCGACCCTGACGGTTTCGATGCACTGCAAGGTAATCAGCGACGAAGTTGTCTCTGTGCTTGCACGGAACGCGGTGATGCTCAAGAGCTGATATCAGACCGGTATCCGTGGTAATGACTATGCTGTCTCGCGTTGTCAGTTGGGCTTGCGCAAGGTGGCG
>DYDC01000176.1 GCA_020718125.1 Methylacidiphilum sp.
TATTCTCGTCCGTCCCTCCGGGACTTGATCGTGGTGCGTGTGTCAAGTTGCGCCCTTCCGTCACCTGAAATTCACTTTCCGTTTGCTCCAGCGGCAGCTACAAGAGTCAGCAATGCGTTTGCTTCTCGCCGCCACAGCTTCGGTTGCCGCAATATTGCCGGCGGCCGCGCAACTCGCGCCTGCGCCGCCCGCCCCGACGGTGGCGTTCAGCGACGCGGGGAACTTCACCGTGAAGGCCAACCGAGACGTGCTCCTGCGGGGCTGGGCCGGTGTCGCGACGCCCGGTTGGAAGGGATGGTTCATGCAGGCGGACGCGAAATCACAGCCGGCCGCGAAGCGCGAAGACGGCGGCTGGAACTTCATCGGCTGGCTCGGCCCGCGCGACGCCGCGCTGGTCTCCTACAGCCAGACGGTGCTGCACGCCGCCGACACGCTCGGCATCGCCGCCCAGTTCCGCGCGTTGCGCGCGACGGAGGTCGAGGCGCTGAGCTTTTCGCTGAGCCTGCCGGCGCGGCGGTTCGCTGGCAGGACGCTGCGGTTCGACGGCCACGGTGTGACGTTGCCCGCGGAAGTGGGGCCGCGGGGCAAACCGGTGTTTACCGGCCGGCCGCGAGTCGTGGCGATTGATTGCGGCTCGTCTGGCGCCGTCACGGTGCGGTTTGACGAGCCACAGGCGGCGTGGGTCGAGGACCGGCGCGCGTTGGGCGGTGATGATTTCGAGGTGCGCGTGACGCTCGGCGCGGGCAAGCTGAAGGAAGGCGACCAGTTCGGCATCGCGATGCAACTCGAGATGCCCGCGCGGGCCGAGGTGATGGTGGGCAGCAAAGGGCGTGAGTTCCAGAACGACACGAAGGACTGGGCGCGCTTCGACCTGCCGTGGAACGACCGGGCCGCGGAGAACGAGAAACAGCGCACGGCCACCGACGCCTCCGAACTGCTGCATCGGCCGGCGGGGCGGTTCGGATTCCTGCAAGTCAAGGACGGCCATCTTGCGTGGGGCAACGGCGAGCGGCAGCGGTTCTGGGGCGTGTGCTGCTCGTGGGGCGGCGGCATTCCCGCGAAGAGCGAGGCTGACGCGGTCGCGGCGCGGATGGCGAAGTTCGGCATCAACATGGTGCGGTCGAAGCTGGACGCGCCAAGCTGGGGCGACGTGAACATCGTGGACGGTCAGCAGCCCGACTCGCAGCACTACAACGAGACGGCGCTGGACGAGTTCGATTTCTTCTTCGACAAGCTCGCGCGGCGCGGCATCTACACGCACCTCGACCTGACCTGGGACCGCGTATTCAAGGCGGGCGACGGACTGGAGATTGACCCGCCCGACAAGCACGGTGGCCTCTACGCGGGCGGCACGGCGCTGTTCACGGTGGCGCGGCTGGCGGAACTGGTCGAGAAACACGCCAGCGCGTTGCTGCTGCGGAAGAACAAATACACCGGCAAACGTTACGTGGATGACCCCGCCATCGCGGTCGTGCAGATCGTCAACGAGAACTCCCTGTTCCACCATCCGAAGGCGATGCCGAAGGTTTACGCGAAGGCGCTTGAAGACCTGTGGGCGGTCGAGTGGGGGGCCGACGCGCCGCCGCTGGCGCAATGCAGGCCGCGCCACGACAGCGGAGGCGACCCGAAGTGGACGCCGCGCGCGACGGAGTTTCTCGCCGACATCGAGCGGAAGTTCCACCAGCGAATCTACCAGCGCCTCCGCAAGATCGGCGTGAAGTGCGTCATCACGACCTCCAACTGCGCGCTCGGCATGAGCGACTCATGGGCGCAGGCCGGTGTCGGCGATGCGGTCGAGATCAACGCCTACTGGGACCATCCGCATCAGCGTGGGCCGGCCGTCCTGGACGGCCAATTGTCACAACAAGCCGCACGGAACGTGCGGCCCACTCTGTTCTGGTATTGGAACCGTCCGATGGCGAAGAGCGACGGCGGCTATCTGCGCCAGTTCGCCGCCGCGTCGGTTGCGGGTAAGCCGCTGATGATCACCGAGGTGATGAACTGCGGCCCGAATGAATACCGCGCCGAAGGGCCGCTGTTGCTGGCCGCGCACGCCGCGTTGCAGGACTGGGACGGCGTGCTGTGGTTCAACTACGCCGAGTCGCGCAACTTTGCCGGGCACTTCAACGCGCAGTCGCCGTTCGCGTTCGACTGCGACCCGGCGCGGCTGGGGCAGTTCCCCGCAGCGGCTCGGCTGTTCCTCGGCGGGCTGGTCGCGTCGTCGAAGCTGACGACGCAGGTCGCGTGGTCGCGGAGCGACCTCACAGCCGTCTCGCCGTGGACGTGGAGCGGTTGGTGGAAGATCGCCGACGGCACGCCGCCGACGTGGTTGACGTTCATCAGCCGCTGGCGCAACCGGCTGCCGGACATCAAGGCGCCCGACCCGGACATCGCCATCGCCGCCGGGCGGGGTGATGTGCCGCCCGCGTGGCCCGCGAAGGCGCGGATCCAACTCGCGCTGAAGCCCGAAAGCAACTCGGCCAAGTCCGAGCAACTCTGGGTCGCCGCGGCGAAGAAGCTGGGCCTGCCGATCGGGTGGGAGGAAGGCGGCGGGCGCGCGTTCGCCAGCGACACCGGCGAACTGATGTGGGACCAGGACCGCGGCCGGTTCAACGTCATCGCGCCGCAATGCCGCGCCGCGCTCGGCTTCATCGGCGGCCAGACGCAGGCGCTGCGCGACGTGACGATTGAAGCGACGACGCCGGAGTTCGCCTCCGTGACGCTCGTGGCGCTGGACGACCAGCCGGTGGCGAAGTCCAATCGTCTGCTGCTGACAGCCGCAGCCCGCTGCGAGAATACGAATCAGAAGTGGCTGGAGGGTTTCGACGGCGACGTCTGCGTCGCGCACGTCGAGGAGGGGACGCTCATCGAGCCAGTCCGCAGCCGCATCACACTTCATCGCAGGACGCCCGTGAAAGTCTATGCGCTCGGCCCGACGGGCAAGCGCGGGCGCGAGCTGACCGTCGGCCGCGCGCTGGACGGCTACTCGGTCACGCTCACGGGCGAGACGATGTTCTACGAGGTCGTCGGCGAAGGGCGGCTGGGGAGGCTGAAGGAGTTGCTGCCGTTTTGAGGGAGATGAGAGCGACGGGCAGAGATTGCAGTGAGGGCGCGGTTGCGGTATGAAAGCGGCGCCACGGCAATGCCGACGATTCTTCAGATTCTAGGTTGGCGGCTTTTCTTCTACGCCAACGAAGGCAACGAGCCTGTGCATGTGCACGCCCGCAAGGGCGACATGGAGTGCAAGTATTGGCTCGATGCGGAGACCTACGATATCGAGGAGGCGTTCGCCTGCCGGATGGCGTCGCGGGACAAGAAGGAAATCCGCCGGATCATCTTCGAACACTTTGACTACATCGTCGAACAGTGGCATGAGTTTGAGGAGAGAAAGCGCGATGAATAGGCGCCACACAGTGACGAATGTCAGGGTCGAGAGCGGGCGGCTCCGCCTCACGGTGGATGACCGGCCGCTCAGTTTTTCGCTGTTACGCGTGTCTAAACGTCTGGCCAAGGCAAGCGATGCGGAGCGAAGCGTGTTCGAGGTCAGCCCGTCGGGCTATGGCATTCACTGGCCGCTCGTGGACGAGGATCTTTCGATTGATGGACTTCTCGGCATTCGCCATGCCCCGAAACGGGAAAAGGCGATCGCCTGAGTAGCTGTTTTGCCTTTTGCGGGCGGTTGGAGGAATGGATGACGCCATGAACAGCGCGCGGTCTGTAGCGACGGTCTCTGACCGTCGAAAGATTTCCATCCCGCCCACGACCGGCGGTCGCAGACCGCCAAATAGGTGGGAGGGGCGACATTCGTGTCGCCCGATGACGACGCCGGAGTTCGCCTCCGTGACGCTCGTGGCGCTGGACGACCAGCCGGTGGCGAAGTCCAATCGTCTGCTGCTGACAGCCGCAGCCCGCTGCGAGAATACGAATCAGAAGTGGCTGGAGGGTTTCGACGGCGACGTCTGCGTCGCGCACGTCGAGGAGGGGACGCTCATCGAGCCAGTCCGCAGCCGCATCACACTTCATCGCAGGACGCCCGTGAAAGTCTATGCGCGCGGCCCGACGGGCAAGCGCGGTGACGCGCTATTCGGCGCGACTACTTGTCCTTCCGTGGAAACAGCGGCGTGACTTCGCCGAGCGAGCCGCCGCTGGGCAGCACGCCCCATTTCTGCGCGTCGGCCAGCACGGCGGGGGCGGCGGCGACGCCGAGTTGGGCGCGAATCTTGTCGGCGGTGGTTGGCATGAACGGCGCGAGCAGGATGCCGATGATGCGGCAGGTCTCGGCAAGGTTGTAGAGGACGGCGCCGAGACGGGCGGCCTTGGCGGGGTCCTTGGCGAGCGCCCACGGGGCGGCGGCGTCCACGTATTGGTTGCCGCGTCGGATGAGTTCCCAGATGTCGCCGAGGAGCCGGTTGACTTCGAGCTTGGCGACGCGGCCGGGGAACCGCTTGGCGGTGTCGAGCGCGGTCGTTTTCAACTCGTCGTCGAGCGGCTCGGCGGGGCCGGGCGCGGGGACGACGCCTTTGCAGTAGCGCTTGATCATTGAGAGGGCGCGGTTGAGGAGGTTGCCGAGGTCGTTGGCCAACTCGCCGTTGTAGCGGCGGGCGAAGTTGGTGTCGGTCCAGTCGCCGTCGGAGCCGACGGGCAGTTCGCGCAGCAGGTAGTAACGGAGCGCGTCGGCGCCCCACGCGTCCACGACGGCGACGGGGTCCACGACGTTGCCGACGCTCTTGCTCATCTTCTGGCCGTCGCGGGTCCACCAGCCGTGCGCGGCGACCTGGCGCGGAAGCGGGATGCCGCAGGCCTTGAGCATGATCGGCCAGTAGCAGGCATGGAACATGAGGATTTCCTTGCCGATGAGATGCACGTCGGCGGGCCAGACCTGCCCGAAACGCGGCGTGCCGTAGCCGGCGGCGGTGACGTAGTTGGTGAGGGCGTCGAACCAGACGTAGGTGACGTGGCCGGGGTCGAACGGCAGCGGGATGCCCCACGTGAGGCGCGTCTTGGGCCGCGAGATGCAGAGGTCGCCGAGCGGTTTCTGGAGGAAGCCGAGGATTTCGTTGCGCCGGTAATCGGGATAGACGAACTCCGGGTGTTCGAGGATGTAGCTGATGAGCCAGTCCTGATACTTGCTCATCTTGAAGAAGTAGTTCTTCTCGGTGAGCCGGACGACCTCGCCGTATTCGGCGGGGAACTTGCCGCCGGGGCCCATCTCCTTGTCGGTGAGGAACTGCTCGGCCCGCGCGGAATACCAGCCTTCATACTCGCCGGTGTAAATCTCGCCCTTGTCGTAGAGCTGCTGGAGCAGCGACTGGACGACGGCCTTGTGGCGCGGCTCGGTGGTGCGGATGAAGTCGTCGTTGGAGACGCTCAGCCGCGGCCACAGCTCGCGCCAGTGGGGGGCCATCTCGTCGCAGAACTGCCGCGGGGCGACGCCTTTGGCCTGCGCGGCCTGCTGGACCTTCTGGCCGTGCTCGTCGAGACCGGTCAGGAAGAACACCTCGTCGCCCATGAGCCGGTGCGCCCGGGCGACGACGTCGGCCACGATGGTGCAGTAGGCGTGGCCGATGTGGGGCCGGTCGTTGACGTAGTAGATCGGCGTGGTGATGTAAAATTTGTTGCTCACGGCGCGTAATGTTGGATGTCTCTCCGGCGGCGCACTGTGCCAGCTTCATGGGCGGTTGGTCAAGCAGCGGCCTTGATTCCTGGGGGCGCAACTACACACGCGCCAAGTCCCGAAAGGGACGGTCGAGAATAGCCCGGCGTTTCAACGCTGGGTGGGCTGGCAACGAGGGACAAGCCCCGTCAGGGGCGGCAGAATCCGACTCGTGCAACGCGGCCTT